>CBESNX010000211.1:0-3071 GCA_965531025.1 uncultured bacterium | reverse complement strand
GGCCCGGATTCACGGGCCAATTTCGGATGGATTTGTCGGGGCAATTCGGCCATCATCCGCGCGGTTCAAGGAAAAGGTATCTCTTAACGACCCACGGGGTGCTATGTCCGAGGCCCTTTCGCGCACCGGCGCCCGGATCCTGGTCGAGGCGCTCCGCGTCCACGGCGTCGAGCTCGCCTTCTGCGTCGCCGGGGAAAGCTACATCGACATCCTCGACGCGCTTTACGATTGCCGCGAGGCGATCCGCCTGATCACCTGCCGGCACGAGGCGTCCGCCGCCAACATGGCGGAGGCCTACGGCAAGCTGACGTCGAGGCCGGGGGTGTGCCTGGTGACGCGCGGCCCCGGCGCCTGCCACGCCGCCATCGGGCTGCACACCGCCTACCAGGACTCGACGCCGCTTTTGCTCCTGGTCGGTCAGATCCCTCGCGGCCACCAGGAACGCGAGGCGTTTCAGGAGATCGACTACCGCCGTATGTTCGGCGAGCTCGCCAAGTGGGTGGCGCAGATCGACCAGGCCGAGCGGGTGCCCGAGATGATTCACCACGCCTTGCACACCGCCGTTTCCGGCCGCCCGGGGCCGGTCGTGCTGGCCCTGCCCGAGGACATGCTGGGCGAGCGTTCAACGGTCGCCGACGGCGGCCCCTACCGGCCGGCGCGGCCGCATCCCGGACGCCGGGACATGGCGGAGCTCCGGCGGCTTTTGGCGGCGGCCGAACGGCCTTTGATGCTGCTCGGCGGCGGCGGGTGGAGCGACGCGGCCTGCTTTGAGATCGCCGCCTTCGCCGAGGCGAATGGCCTGCCTGTCTGCTGCGGCTTTCGCCGCCATGATCTGTTCGACAACACCGATTCGAACTTCGCCGGCGAGCTCGGCATCGCTCCCAACCCCAAGCTGATCCGCCGGATCGAGGAGGCCGACCTGCTTCTCGTCGTCGGCGCGCGACTGGGCGAGGTCACCACTCAGGGCTACACCATACTGGGCGCGCCCGAGCCGGGCCGCACCCTCATCCACGTCCATGCGGGCGCCGAGGAGTTGGGGCGCGTCTTTCGGCCCACCCTCGCCGTGCTCTCCGGCATGCCCGAGTTCGCCGCCGCCGCGGCGGCGCTTGAGCCCGTGGACGGCGGCCGTTGGCGCGCCTGGACCGAGGCGGCGCGCCGTGACTACCTCGAGAACCTGGCGCCTCGGCCCTACGAGGGCGCCTTCGACCCGGGCCGGGCGATGCTTTGGCTCCGCGAGCGGCTGCCGCCCGACGCCATCGTCACGGTCGACGCCGGCAATTTCAGCGGCTGGCCGCAACGGTTCCTCCAGTTCCGGCGGCCGGGCCGGCTGCTCGGTCCGACCAGCGGGGCCATGGGCTACAGCGTGCCGGCCGGCGTCTCGGCGAGCCTCGTCCATCCCGGGCGCATGGTGGTCAGCTTCGTCGGCGACGGCAGCTTCCTGATGGGCGCACACGAGCTCGCGACGGCCGTGGGCCACGGCGCCAAGCCGATCATCCTGGTCTTCAACAACGGCATGTACGGAACCATCCGCATGCATCAGGAGCGCCTCCACCCGGACCGGGTCATCGCGACCGATCTCACCAACCCCGACTTCGCCGCGCTGGCCCGAGCCTATGGCGCGTATGGCGAAAGGGTGGAGCGGACCGAGGACTTCGCCCCCGCTTTCGACGCCGCCGCCGCGGCGGAAGGGCCGGCGGTGCTGGAACTCGCGATCGATCCCGAGCTGATCACGACGCGCACGACCCTGAGCGCCATCCGCGACCAGGCCCGCGCCCGTCTGGCCGGCACGGGCGAGGCGTCATGACCTCCGCAACTCGGCGCGAGCGGCCCGAGGAAGTGCGCGGCCACCGCTTGTAGAAGTGCGCGACCCGCGCGCCTGCGGCCATCGATCAGGTCGCCTGTGATGTTGGGCCTGACGACCGGTGTCCGGTGGTGAGCGGCGTCGCCTCGCCATTTCACCACGACCAGACGGTGTGGAGTCGGATTTGCGGGGTCTGATCGTCGGGTTCATTTACAGCCGCAGCCCTGATGGCCTGATCAACCCAGACGCCGTCGGGAGCGCCAACGTTCCCGCGCCCGGCCGAAAATTTTCCCCGGTGCGCCGACGGATTCGGCGCCTGATGTTCGTGTAACTCACATGCTGCGTCGTCATTGACGCATGCGGAGACACGAAATCCTGGAGGGTTGAACCATGGGTACGTTGAGAGCATTCGCCTTCGGGCTGATGGCGGCATCCGCCGTCGGACTCGCCGCCGTTGCGGCGCCGGCAGGCGCCCACGGCCGGGGCGGACACGGCTATGGTGGTTTCATGAGGCTTCTGGACACCGACGGGGATGGCAAGGTCAGCCTTGCCGAGATTACGGCCGAGCAGAAGAGACTCTTCGGGGCGGCGGACATCGACGGTGACGGCAAGCTGTCGGTTGCCGAGTTCCGCCGGCGCGGGCACCTGTTGCAAAGACTGCGGGCGACCACCCTGTTCGATCTGATGGATGCGAACGGCGACCGCGAGCTCACCGTCGAGGAAGTTTCACAACCGTCCGAAAGGTGGTTTCGGCGCTATGACGCCAATGGCGAGGGGATGCTCGAAGAACAGGAACTGCCCGGCAAATGACGGAAGCGTTCTTGACCCCGAGCCTCGACCCTACGCGGCGCTTAGGCGATACTTGGCGGATATGCAAAGCCGCGCATGGGTTTGATGGACGTCCGAACGCCCACCTCTTCGAGCCAAGCCGACGACGATCTTCTGGTGCAAGGGGCGGCGAGGGGGACCAATCGGCGTGGACGGCCCTCGTCGACCGGCCCCGCGGCAAGAAAGACGCCGCGTCAGTCAGGAATTTCAAAAGGTGGCTTTATCAATGTCCGTTCTGCTCGGTCCCGCGAGCACGGCGGAACGGCTGGTTGATTGTTCAAGGCCATCGAAAATCCGGGTCCTGCATATTTTCGCTCGCGTGCATCACAAGGCGCCAAGCTCCGCCCCGCGGGGCTGCAGGGGCCCGTGGAGCCCGCCGGCCCGAGCATGCGGCAGCCTTAGGAGGCTTTTGCGAGAGACCTGACGAGATCCAGAACGCGCT
>CBESNX010000210.1:0-3107 GCA_965531025.1 uncultured bacterium | reverse complement strand
CTCGCGCCCCGCTTTATATTCGTCGCCAACACCGAAACCCGGGACAAGGGCAAGGCCATCGTCGCCGGCAACGAACGAGTCCTGCGTGCACGCCTCGCCGACGCCAGGTTCTTCTGGGACCAGGACCGCAAGAAGAGGTTGGAAGACCGGGTGTCGGCCCTGGCCAAGCGCATCTTCCACGCAGAGCTCGGGAGCGTGGCGGAGAAGGTGGAACGTACCGCCAAGCTGGCGCGCGAACTGGCGGGCTACGCCGATGCCGACTCCGGCCTGGTCGAGCGGGCGGCGCGACTCTGCAAGGCCGACCTGTCGACCGAGATGGTCGGCGAGTTCCCGGAGCTTCAGGGCGTGATGGGCCGCTACTACGCGCTGGAGGATGGCGAGCCGCCGGAGGTGGCCGACGCCATCGCCGAGCATTACTCGCCCTTGGGGCCGAATGACGAATGTCCCAAGGCGCCGGTCGGCGTCGCCGTCGCGCTTGCCGATAAGATCGACACGCTCGTCGGCTTCTTCGCCATCGGCGAGAAGCCCACCGGCTCCAAGGACCCGTATGCGGTGCGCCGCGCCGCCCTTGGCGTCATTCGCCTCATCATCGAGAACAATTTGCGGCTGCCGCTTACAAAGTTATTCGGGCAAGCGAATCACCTCTATGCCGAACCCGAGACCGGATTTACCGGCGATTTAGACCCGCAAGAACTTCTCGACTTCTTCGCCGAGCGGCTCAAGGTGCATCTTAAGGAGCAGGGCGTTGCCCACGACCTGATCAGCGCCGTGTTCGCACTCGGTGGCGAGGACGACCTCGTGCGCCTGCTCGCCCGGGTGGACGCGCTCAAGGCGTTCCTCGAGAGCGATGACGGCGAGCATCTGCTCACCGCTTATAAGCGCGCCAGCAACATCGTGCGCATCGAGGAGAAAAGGGACGGCAAGCGTTACAACGACGCGCCCGTGGTGGATTATTTTGAGCAAGACGAGGAAAAGGCCCTGCACGCGAGCCTCACGGCAACAGCGCAGGCGAGCTCGGTGATGCTCGAGAATGAGGATTTCTCCGGCGCCATGGCGGAATTCGCCCGACTGCGCGGCCCCGTGGACCGGTTTTTCGACGAAGTGACGGTCAACTGCGAGGAGCAACAGCTCAGGGCGAACCGGCTTCGGCTGTTGTCGGAGATCAGGTCCACGCTCGGCGGCGTCGCCGACTTTTCCAGGATCGAGGGTGAGAGCCGCCGATGACGAAACTGATCGACCCGCATGGCGGGGTCTTAAGGGTCTGTTATCTGCCGGACGAGGAGGCCGCCGCGGAGAGGGCCGCGGCGATCAATTATCCGTCGTGGGCGTTGACCCAGCGGCAGTTGTGCGACGCCGAACTGCTGTTGAACGGCGCCTTCTCGCCGCTCGCCGGATTCATGGGCGAGGAGGACTACGACCGGGTGGTCGAGGAGATGCGCCTTGCCGACGGCACGTTGTGGCCGATCCCGATCACCCTGGACGTGACCGAGGCGTTCGCCGAATCGGTGGATCTCGGGGAGGTCATCGCCTTGCGCGATGCGGAAGGGATCCTGATCGCGACGATGACGGTGCAGTCGAAGTGGACGCCGGACAAGCGCCGCGAGGCCGAGTCCGTGTTGCAGAGCACCGACCCCGCGCATCCCGGCGTGGCCTATCTGTTCGACCGTGCCAACCCGGTCTGTCTCGGCGGCCCGCTTGCGGGGGTCGAGAAACCGGTTCACCACGACTTCAAGAACCTGCGCGACGACCCGCAGGATCTGCGGCGCAAGTTCCGGGACTGGGGGTGGTCCAACATCGTCGCCTTCCAGACCCGCAACCCGATGCACCGGGCGCATCAGGAAATGACCTACCGCGCCGCCCAGATGGCCGAGGCAAACCTGTTGATCCACCCCGTCGTGGGGATGACCAAGCCGGGCGACGTCGACCATTTCACGCGCGTGCGCTGCTACGAGCAAATCCTCAGGGCCTATCCGGAACAGACCACGGCGCTGAGCCTGTTGCCGCTCGCCATGCGCATGGCCGGGCCGCGCGAGGCGCTGTGGCACGCGATCATCCGCAAGAACCATGGCTGCACGCACTTCATCGTCGGCCGCGACCACGCCGGGCCCGGCAGCGATGGTTTGGGCAATGACTTCTACGATCCTTATGCCGCGCAAGAGATGCTGCGCGCCTTCGAGGACGAGCTTAAGATCGCAATGATCCCCTTCAAGGAGATGGTCTTCGTTCAGGATCGCGGCCAGCATCTTCCGGCGGACGAAGTGGCGCCGGACGAGACCGTGCTCAGGATTTCGGGCACGGAGTTCCGCCGCCGGCTGGAGGCGAGCCTCGACGTCCCGGATTGGTTCACTTTCCCCGCCGTCCTCGACGAGCTGCGCCGGACTTACCGCCCGCGCCACCGGCAGGGCCTCACCCTGTTCTTCACCGGCCTGCCGTCCGCCGGCAAATCGACCCTCGCCAACGCCGTGACGGTGAAACTCCTCGAGCTTGGCGGTCGCACGATCACGTTGCTCGACGGTGACGTCGTGCGCCAGCAGCTGTCGAGCGAACTCGGGTTTTCGCGGGAGCACCGCGACATGAACGTGCTCCGTATCGGCTATGTCGCAAGCGAGATCACGAAGGCCGGCGGCTTCGCCATCTGCGCGCTCATCGCGCCCTATGCGAGCGTGCGCCGCCAAGTCAGGGAGCTTGTCGAATCATGCGGCGGCTTCGTCGAGGTCTATGTATCGACCCCCATCGAGGTCTGCGAGAAACGCGACCGAAAGGGGCTTTACGAGAAGGCCCGGGCCGGTCTGATCAAAGGGGTTACCGGCATCGACGATCCTTACGAGCCGCCCGAGACGCCTGAGATGGAGATCAGCACCGAGGACTACACGCCCGACGAAGAGGCCCAAAAGGTGCTGCTGAAGCTCGAGGCCCTGGGCTTCATCAAATAACCGCCGCCCGGCGCCGCGTCTGGCGTCCGTCGAAATCCCTCATCGGATGGCCTCGGACGCCAATTTGTGCTAACGTTGTCACAGCCGGAGAGCCCATCCGCGAAACATCGGATTCTATCCCCCGGGAAGCGTCCGCGAGACTGGACAGAGTTGAGATTCATGGACAGAAACCAG
>CBESNX010000209.1:0-3154 GCA_965531025.1 uncultured bacterium | reverse complement strand
CCGGCACCGCAAGGGCCATTCATCATTGTGCCCGCGCTTTGGCGCGCCTGGGTTTTACGCCACGCCTTTAAAACGTTAACTGACTGACTTAAACTTTGGTACGACTTCCGGGATCAGGTCATCCGGGAACTGTTGGAGTTCAAGACCTGACCGCCTTTGAGACCATCCAGCCTGTGAATGCGAGTGTGGCATTCGTCATATGGGAGGACATGCCGAGATGTTGAAAGGAAAGAGCGCGGTTGTCACGGGGGCAACCAGCGGCATCGGTCTCGTGATCGCGAAGGCCTTGGCCGCCCAGGGTTGCAATCTCGTGTTCAACGGCTTGGGAGACCCCCAAGAGATCGAGAATCTCCGGCGCGGCATCGCCGAGGATTTTGCAGTGAAATCGATCTATCACGGCGCCGACCTGAGGAAGCCTGAGGACATTCCCGCGTTGATCGAGGCCGCCGAGGAAGCGTTCGGCCGTCTCGACATCCTGATTAACAATGCGGGCATCCAACACGTGTCGCCGATCGAGACGTTCCCATCCGAACGCTGGGACGCAATCATCGCGACCAACCTGTCGGCGGCCTTCTACACGATCCGCGCCGCCTTGCCGGGGATGAAGCGGCAAGGTTGGGGGCGCATCATAAACATCGCCTCGGTGAACGGCCTTGTCGCCTCTATCCACAAGACGGCCTACGTCGCCGCCAAACACGGCATCCTCGGCCTGACCAGAGCGGTGACCTTGGAGATCGCCGAGTTCGATATCACCTGCAACGCGATCTGCCCCGGCTTTGTGCGCACCCCTTTGATTGAAAGGCAGATCGAGACGAGAGCCGCAGATCATGGCATTTCCATCGAGGATGCCGCCGTCGAGCATGTGGAGGAGAAACACCCCTCGAAAAAATTTGTTACCACCGATGAGGTCGCGGCGCTCGCCGTGTTCCTGTGCGGTGAACATACCGCCAGCATAAACGGAGCCGCGCTTCCCGTGGACGGCGGCTGGCTTGCCTGGTAGCAGCGGGGTCCGGATCAGTCCCCGAGCAGGCCCTCGATCAGCGGGCGGTAATGCGCGAAGTCCGGCGTTGCAAGACCGGGGACGATGCCCCCTTCGTCCCAGCGCCTGAGCTTTACCGCGGCATCGGCGTGAAGGTTGGCCTCGAACGCCGTTACCTCGTCTGGCGACATCGGACCGCCCTGAAGGTCGAGCGTGTGCGCCGTTTGCGGCGGCAGCTTATCGAGAAAGCCGGGTTCCACCGCTGACAGATACCGCTTGGCGGACACGTGCAGGCGGATCGGCTCGGTCACCTCGGGTCCAAAGAAGGGCGCCAGCAGTCGGGCCCCCACTTCCTCGTGCCGGTGGTCGGTCTCGGCCCCCAGCATGGCCGCGTGTCTCCCTTCCAGGTAGGTCTCCGGGAAATCGGTGCCGAAGTGGCCGACGTCGTGAAGCAGAGCGGCCGCGACCAGATGCGGCGGCGCGGCCGCGCGCTCGGCCAGGGCGGCGGTCTGCAACATGTGCTCCGACATGGTCACCGCGCTGCTCTGATAGGGGCGCGAGCCCGCCCGCGCGAAGATGCCGGATAACACATCGATGATATTTTTTTTGCTCGCCGATTTTCCGATCATGCCGGCGCTCCCGCCAATTTCGCCCGCTATGCCTGGCCGGCGGGGCCGGCGCTACCAGGCGAGGTTGATGTTCTTGATCTGGGTGTAGCTCAGCAACTCATCCAGCGATTCCTCGCGGCCCAGTCCGCTCTGCTTCCAGCCGCCATAGGGCGCGCCCAAATAGCGGCCCGATGAGTTGATCCACACGTAGCCGGCCTGGATCCTGTCGGCGGTCTGCATGGCGAGCTTGAGATCGTTGGTGACGATGGCGGCGGTGAGCCCGTACATCACGCCGTTGACGATCTCCATCATTTGCTCGTAATCGCGCCACGAAAGGACGGACATCACGGGGCCGAAAATTTCCTCCCGCGCGATGCGCATCTCGGGCGTCACCGCATCGAACACCGTCGGCGCGATGAAGAAGCCGCGGGCAAGTTTCTCGCCGTCGGGGCGGCCGCCGCCGGTCAGCAGTTTCCCGCCTTCCGCCTTGGCCGATTCGATGAACCCCACGACCCGATCGTATTGCTCTTCGGAGACCACCGGGCCGACGTCGGTGTCCTCCTCCCAGGGCAGACCGACCCGATACTTCCGGGCGCCCTCCACCAGCCGTTCGATGACCTCGTCGTGAAGGCTCTCGTGGACGAAAACGCGCGAGGTCGAGCTGCACGACTGTCCCTGGCGGTTGAGGTTCATGCCCTTGAGCACCAGGGACGCCGCCTTGGTGGCGTCGGCATCGGCGAAGATGATGATCGGGTTCTTGCCGCCGAGTTCGAGGGAAACCTCCTTGATCCCCTCGGCGGCCTCGCGCGCGATGATGCGTCCGGTCTCGACGGAACCGATGAAGGCGATCCTCGGGACATCGGGGTGGCGCACCAGGGCCGAGCCG
The DNA here is from genome assembly GCA_965531025.1 of uncultured bacterium. Lineage (GTDB taxonomy): Bacteria > Pseudomonadota > Alphaproteobacteria > SMXQ01 > SMXQ01 > CBESNX01. The sequence continues at coordinate 681 of CBESNX010000209.1, read as the reverse complement.
GCGATGGCGTCGCCGGTGATGACATTGACGACGCCGGGTGGAAATATGCCGTCGCAAAGCTCGGCGAAGCGCAAACCCCCGAGCGGCGTCTGCTCCGGCTGTTTGACGACGACGCAGTTGCCGGCGGCGAGTGGCGCCGCCACCTTTTCGGCGCAGAAACGGAAGGGATGGTTGAAGGCCCCGATCTTGGCGACCACCCCGTAGGGTTGGCGCAGGGTCATGTTCAAATGATCGGGGCCGTTGATGAAGGTGGTTCCCTTGATCTCCCTCACCAGGCCGGCGAAATAGCGCAGCGTATCCGCCGACCAGGTCATGTCGCCGCGCATCCCCGATAGCGTGTTTCCCGAATCATAGGCGTCGATGAGGGCCAGCTCCTCGTTGTGGGCGAGGATGCTCTCGGCCAGCGCCTCGAGGCACCTGGCGCGTTCCGCCGGCGGTGTCTTGCCCCAATCGGGCGCCGCGCGCTTGGCCGCCTGGACGGCGAGATCGACGTCTTCCTCGCCGGCCCAGGGGACCTCGGCCAGCCGTTCGCCATTCGACGGGTTGATCGTGACCAGGGACTTGCCGGCGGCGCCGGGCGTCCACTCGCCGCCGATGTAAAGCCCCTTGGGCGTGTAGCTGATTCCGGCTGAACTCATGGACCTCTCCCTGCGCGGTTCGTTGCCATCGTCCAAGACCCCA
>CBESNX010000208.1:0-3234 GCA_965531025.1 uncultured bacterium | reverse complement strand
CGATCATTGAGACGCGGAAAACCCCGGTGGCACGAAACGACCCGCCTGTGATAATATCGCCTTGTCCGGGCGTTCCGAAACCTCGCGGGAGAAATGGGGCCATGGATTACGAGACGTTCTTCGCCGACGCGATCGCCCGGCTGAAGGCCGAAGGCCGTTACCGCATTTTCGCCGACCTCGAACGCAAGGCCGGCGCCTTCCCCCACGCCCTCAAACACGAGGGCGACGGCGCCAAGGACGTGGTGGTGTGGTGCAGCAACGACTACCTCGGCATGGGGCAGCACCCCGTCGTCATCGCGGCCATGTCGGAGGCGCTGCACAAATCCGGCGCCGGCGCCGGGGGCACGCGCAACATCTCGGGCACCAACCATAACCACGTGCTCTTGGAAGCGGAGCTCGCCGAGCTTCACGGCAAGGAGGCGGCGCTTCTGTTCACCTCGGGCTACGTCGCCAACGACGCGACCCTGAGCACGCTGGCCAGGCTGCTGCCCGGCTGCGTGATCTACTCCGACGCCCTGAACCACGCCTCCATGATCCAGGGCATTCGTCATTCCGGCGCGGCGAAAAGGATTTTCGGCCACAACGACCCGGAGCACCTGGACCGGTTGATGGCCGAGGACGATCCCTCGGCGCCCAAGATCGTCGCCTTCGAATCGGTCTATTCCATGGAGGGCCACGTCGCCCCGATCGGCGAGATCTGCGATGTGGCCGAGCGCCACGGCGCCATGACCTACCTCGACGAGGTGCACGCGGTCGGCCTCTACGGGCGGCGCGGCGGCGGCATCGCCGATCGCGACGGGCACATGGAGCGGGTGAGCATCATCGAGGGCACGCTGGCGAAGGCCTTCGGCGTGATGGGCGGTTACATCGCCTCATCGGCCGCGCTGATCGACGTGGTGCGCAGCTTCGCCCCCGCCTTCATCTTCACCACCGCGCTGCCGCCGGCGGTCGCCGCCGGGGCGCTGGCAAGCGTGCGGTATTTGAGATCGAGCGGCAAGGAGCGGGAGCGCCACCAGGAGCGCGCCCGCACGCTCAAGGGCTTGCTCGCGCAAGCGGGCCTGCCGGTCATGCGCTCCGAGAGCCACATCGTGCCGGTGCTGGTCGGCGACGCCAGGCTGTGCAAGCTGGCGAGCGACGAGCTTCTTAAGCGGCACGGCATCTACATCCAGCCGATCAACTACCCGACCGTGCCCAAGGGCACGGAACGGCTGCGCATCACGCCCTCGCCCCTGCACGACGACGCCATGATGCAGGCGCTGGTGGCGGCGCTTATCGATGTGTGGGCCAAGCTCGAAATCAAATCCGCGGCGTAAAGCGGCGCCAGAATTCGGAGCGCACCGGGGAGTTGGCGCTAACAAGACGCCGGGCGGAGAGGGCGGAAATGCAAAGGGTCCTGCGTCACGACATGAACCCATGAAAGGCCGCGCATGTATCCTGACAACTCATTGATGCCCAAGGAGGCGATCCGTCTCGCGGCCCTTGGCGTCCTGGCCGAGGGGCCGATGCGTTATGCCGAACTCGCGAACGAGGTCCGTGACTTCACGAGCCACATCATGGGACCGTCGCTCGACGTCATGGGCACGTCGCTCGAACTCCTGCGCTACGAAGGGCTGACCGAGCCCGTCGAGGGCGGGGCTGCGCGCGACGACGGGCTCTTGCGGATCAGCGATGCGGGCCGCGAGGAGGTCAAGGCCCTGCTTTTATCCACGGTGCGCACCCCGTTCAACGACCTCAACAAGCTGGTCGTCGCGCTCAAGATGCGGTTCCTGCACGTCCTCGACGCCCGCTCCCAGCGCGATCAGGCCGCGATCCTCCTCGCAGCCTGCGAAACCGAGCTCGCCCGGCTCCGGGACCTGCGCCGCAAGCACGCCGGGACGGGCGGGCACCTCGTCGAATGGCTCGATCACGACATCGGCCAGGTCGAGGAAAGGCTCACCTGGTTCCGCGGCCTTCGCGACCGCCTACGGCAGGCTGCAAACTCAGCGTAACGCTTTTTTTACCCGAGGCCGCGTGAGCCGGTTTTTCGGTGGACCGGCCGGGCTTTCCGCCCGTAACATATCGGCGCGCCTCACCCTCGTTTCCGACCGGCGGATTCCGCCCATGGCAGCAAAGCTTTTCACACTCTTGGGCCCGGCAGCGCTGCTCGGCGCTGTCATTGGCGTTCTCCTGCAAACGCCCGCCAAGGCGGCCGCCGTGGATATCGAGTTGGTGCTTGCCGTCGACGCCTCCGGCAGCATCGATACGGTGGAGTATGTCCTGCAAAAGGGGGGGTACGCCGAGGCGTTCAAGAATCCGCGCGTCGTCAAAGCCATCCAGAGCGGTGTCAGAGGGGCGATCGCGGTCACCTACGTGGAATGGACGGGGCCCGGCCTGCAGGCGCCGATCGTCGACTGGACGCTGATCAGCGACGCCGAATCGGCCGACAAGTTCGCAGGGGCGCTCCTTGCCGCAGAGCGGCAACTGTTTTCCGGCGGCACGGCGGTGGGCGAGGCCGTCCTTCATGCCTCGACCCTGTTCGAGGACAACGGCTTCGAGGGGGCGCGGCGCGTCATCGACATTTCCGGCGACGGGCCCACCAACAAGGGCCGCGCGGCGTCATGGGCGCGCGATCAAGTGGCGCGCCAGGACATCACCATCAACGGCCTGCCCATCGTCGATGAATATCCCGAGCTCCACCTTTTCTTCCTCGACCACGTGATCGGGGGGCCGGGCGCCTTCGCCATTCCCGCCAGAGGCTTCAACGACTTTTCGGCGGCCATACTGAGCAAGCTCATCCGCGAGATCGCCGGCGTCGCCAACCCCGCCAACCTCGCGATCACCGAGGCCGGGGAAGCGGAAACCACCAAGACGCCAAGGCACGAAGATTAGGGCATGTACTCATAAAGAGCATTGCTGTTGGATCCAGAGTTTAACCCACCGATGTCCGCTTCTAACCCTAAGCAGACATTCGGTCGAATATGCGGTTCAGCAGGTGGGTACCGAAAACCAGTGATTCGCGTACCCCTGTGACCACTGCTGGCCCAGAGCAATCTCGACCGGCAACCAGCTATTTCTTGGCCCTCTCCTCTCACTTCGGCATCGTGTTTGGCACGATGTCAGTGCAGGGAGTGCCTTGCAAGCGGTTGGCTGGAGACCCTCGGACGAAAATCAAGGCTTCGTCATGCCACGGTGTTCAATAGTTAACTATTATTAACCATAAATGTTATGAAATTAACCAACTTTCTCAATAAATTA
>CBESNX010000207.1:0-3249 GCA_965531025.1 uncultured bacterium | reverse complement strand
CGGGCTCTCTCTTATGGGCTTGCCCATGGGGCCTACCGGAGCTCGGGCGTCGTCGTGAGGCGGATCTTCGAGCGAATGGCGCGCGAGATGGCATCGACGCCGATGTTAAGCAACGCGGTGATAATGATCAAGAAAAGGGCTCGGTCCATGCGGATGTCGGCGATGGCGGAATCCACGTAAAAGCCCAGGGTGTGGATGCCGAGGATGCCGAGAATCGCGGTCTCCCTCAGGATCACCTCCCACCGGTAAAAAAGAAACGCCAGGAACTGGCCGTAGACCCGGGGCAGGATCTCATAGCCGTAAAGGTTCACGCCCCTGGGGCTGTCGGGGCGCAAGGGGATCTCGTCCGCATGGCGGCCGATGAGATGCCCGATGATGGCGCCGTTGTGCAGCGCGAGCGCGATGACGGCGGGCAGCATGCTTGGCCCCCAGAACTGCAAGAAAAGGTAGGCGAGGATGTATTCCGGGGTCGATCGGGTGACGACCAGGAATATATGGCCGGCGGTGCGCCCCATGGGTCCGAAGAACCGGCGCGAGATCAACGGGAAGAACGCAAGGCCGAGCACGCCGGCACCGACGAGCGCGATCTGGGTGAGGATCAACGTCGCGGCGATGCCCAGAAGCGCCTGATTGGTCACGATCTGCCACATCCACTCGCCGAGCGCCGAAAGCGCGGCCATATCCAGGCTTTCGGCGGCCCTTATCGGGTGGGGGACGATGTCGCGGGTGACGAAACGAACGACGTTGTCGAGCGAGATCGCGGCCCCGCTTTGCAATAGCAGCGGCGAGGCGATGAGAAAGAACGGCACGAGCCTGGGCTTGACCCAGAGCCTGAGGGTCGCGACCAGGATGTAGAACAGGATCAGGAGCGCGGAGACCTCGGAGTAGTGCCCCTGCTTGAACGCCGATTCGAGGTAAAAGCCGAGGGTGGGGAGGCCGACGAAGCCGAGAATGGCGCTCGAGCGCAGCCCGCACTCGAAACGGTAGAGGGTGTAGCTCTTGATGTGAACCCAGGCGTCGGGCAGGCGGGCGAAAAAAAAGGCCGAGACGTGGCTCGCGCCTTGCGGAATCGCCCGCAAGGGCCTGGGATCGGCCTCCTCGAGGATTTCCGAGTAGACCTTCGCCAAGATGCCGCCATAGGGAAGGGCGATGGCGAGGATGCCCGTCAACGGGGTAAGCCCGAAGACCTGCAGGAAAATCAGCGCCCAGAACAGCTCGTGGATGGCGCGCACGAAGGCGCAGCCCCAGCGCACCAGGCGGATGTGAAAGAGAAGCGCCAGCCCGAACCCGATCACCACGCCGCCGGCGACGCCGAGAAAGGCGAACGCCACCGTCTGCACCAGGGCCTCCCCAAACAGGCCCACCGCCAGGAAATTGGGCGTAATGACGCCGAGCGCCATGCGCCCCATCTCATGCCACGGATTCAGCGTCGAGATCTCGAGGTCCGCGAAGGCGAGGCACACCAGCGCCACGCCCACGAAGACGAGGCTGGTCTTGAACGCTCCCGAACGCGGCATGTTCAGGTCTTGTAAAGGGGGTCGAGATCCGAACGCGTAAGCCCCGAGGTGGGCGAATCGAACACCACGCGGCCGTCCTCGAGGCCGATCATGCGGTCGGTATGGGCGAGCGCCAACTCCACGTCGTGCATGGCGAGGATCACGGTGTCATGGGATTGGTTGATCGCCTCCAAGACGGTCGTGGCCTGATACCCGTCCACGGCCGAGACCGGCTCGTCGCCCAGCAACACGCCGCGCCCCGCATGCAGGGCCCGGGCCACGGCCGTGCGCTGCTGCTCGCCGCCGGAAAGCTCGCCCGCCGGCGTGAAAATCTTCTCCTCGAGGCCCAGCTTGCCGAGCACCGGCCGCACCATCTCGACCTCGCGGCGCCTGGGAAGCAAGAGGTTGAGGAGGTTGTACCAAGCCTCGTGCCGGTCCAGGCGCCCCATGTAGACGTTGTGAAAGACCGAGAGCGACCGCACCAGGGCCGCATCCTGAGGCACCAACGCGGTCTCGGCCTTGCGCTGCTGGTAGAAGAGGTTGAGCAGGGTCGATTTGCCGGCCCCGCTCTTGCCCACCAGCGCCACCCGCTCGCCCGGCCGGATCGTGAGCGAGATGTCCCGCAGCACGACCCGGCCGTTGTAAGTCGCATTCGCCTTATCGAGGGTGAACAAGGCTCAGTCGATCAGTCCGATGGACTTGCCGACCCGTAAGATCGGCTCGTAATCCGAGTTCTTCGCGGGCACGAAGCCCTTGCGCGGGAACGAGGCGAGCAAGGCGGGGTCCGTCAGGTTCAACAGCGCCCTCTTCACGCGGGCCGTGAACCCGGCCCCGAAGGCCTTGTCCGCGTCGCCCCGGATCGTCCAGTGATAGTCGGGATAGGGCGGCGTCTTCCAGATCACCGCAACCTTGGAGGTGTCGATGCGCCCGGCTTTCATCTCGTTCTCCCAGACCTTGAAATTGACCGCGCCGATCAGGTAGGCGCCGCTTTGGACCAGCGCGATGGTGCGCGAGTGATCGCCGCTGAACCCGACCCGGGAAAACACCTCATCGGGCGACTTGTGGATATGTTTGCGGATATGAAACTCCGGCATCAGGCGGCCCGAGGTCGACCCTTTCGATCCGAAGGTGAAGGTCTTGCCGGCGATCCCGGAGGGAAGATCGTCGCCGGGTTTGAGTCCGGTGCTGGCGTGGGCGATGAAGTAGGTGGTGAAATTCTGGTCTTCGTACCCTTGCGCCAGGGCTTCCGATCCCGGCACCAGCCGGCGCGCCCGCACCCCCGAAAGGCCCCCGAACCAGGCGAGCTGCACCTGGTTGTTGCGAAACGCCGTGACCGCCGCGGCGTAGGATTTCACCGGAACGTAGCGCACCTTCACGCCGAGCTCCTTGGAGAGGTAAGCCGCCACCTTGTCGAAGCGTTGGCGAAGGCGGGTTTCATCCTCGTCCGGGATCGCCGTAAAGACGAACTCCGTTGCTAGGGCTTCGCCGCAAAAACACAATAAAAACAGGAGCGCAAGACCAACCTTGCGACTCATGATTTGCGCTTTCTTCGGCATAAACGCCATGCCTGGCCTCGAGCGATCGAATGACCTTCGTTGAACGGTGACGGATATGTGGCTTGGAAATCCCGCGGCCCGACGGCCGGCTGATGATCCCCCCTGTATGCGACCTTGTACGCGGCCCTTGTCGGCGCCGGGCTGCAAGCGTTAACCGCCGGGCCGCCATCCGTCAAGTACCGCGACCGGATTCGGGG
>CBESNX010000206.1:0-3271 GCA_965531025.1 uncultured bacterium | reverse complement strand
CAGCCGCACCACGTTGCGCTCGCCGAACCGGTTGGCAAGCCTGTCCACCAGCGGCGCGAGGTCCTTGCAGGCCCCTGATCCCTCCGCGGCCAGCAGCTCCTCCTGCCGCGGGAGCATCGGCTCGCTGACGACCGCCTCGATCATGGCCGCGTCGATCCCGAAGCCCGGGTTGACGCGCTCCAGCCGCTCGGCGAACAGGCGCATCAGGTGGTCGGGATCGCGCATCGGCCGGCAGGTGCCGACGCATACGCGCTCGACCACCCCGTCGACCCGGAAGTAACTCAACGCCAGGCGCCGGGCCCCGCGGGCGGGCGCCGCGAGAAGACCCGAGAGCTCCTCCAGCAGCCGGCGGCAGGTGAGGGCGATATCGTCCGCGCCGCCGATGGGCTCGGCGAAGGCGATGCGGGTGCGAAAGCGGGCCGGGGGGCGGCGTGGGGAGATGGGCTCGAACACCCGGTCCAGGGCCTGGTCCAGGCGCTTAAGCACGGCGCCGGTGAGGCGGCGGGCGAGGGCCGCGCGCGGCAACCCGTAGAGGTCCCCGATCCGGCGCAGGCCCAGCCGGTCGAGGGTCGATGCCGTGGCCGGATCGAGCCTCAGGCCCGCGACCGGCAAGTCCGCGAGCGCCTCGCTTGCGCCACCGGGCGGGATGACGGCGGCGGGCTCGATCTCATGGCGCGCCGCCGCCCAGGCCGCCCCCGGCGTATCGGCGACGGCGGCGCGGGCGCTGAAGCCCAAGGCCCGGACGCGGCTCAACAGCTCATCGAGCAGCGCCTTCTCGTCGCCGAAGAGATGGGCGCAGCCGGTGATGTCCAGCCACAGGCCGTCCCGGCCGTCCGTCGCCGTGAAGGGGGAATAGCGCTGGCACCAGTCGGCAAGCGCGGCGAGCGCCCGGGCGTCGGCCCTTGGATCGAGCGGCAGCACGCTTAAGCCCGGCGCCAGCGCCCGGGCGTCCGCGAGCGGCATGCCGGGACGCACGCCGAGCGCCTCCGCCTCGCCGTTGACGGCGGCGGCGATCAGCCGGCCCGCGTCGTTGACGCTCAGCGCCAGGGGCTCAGTTCGCCCGCGCCCTGATGGGGGCCGTGATGCAGGTTCTCCCCGACTCTTTCTTTCCCGAAAGACCCGGCTTTCCCGAAAGACCCGGCTTTCCCGAAGGATCCGGTCGGTCGGCAATCTCGGCAGCCAGAGGGAGACCACGCGTCTCTTTGTCTGCGCCATGTTTTTCCTTCCAGGCCCCATCCCGGACCATATCCGCCGGGCCGCGCCAGGTCAGGCGCCACTCGGCCGGCAGGGCGTTGCGGCAACGCAAGAGCTCCAGCCGCCAGCACGGCGCGCCCACGCCGTTCGCCGGCGCCTCTCCCAGGCTTGTCTCGCTTGCAACCCGCCAGCGGGTGAGCGCCGCCGACGGCGCCGGGGAGGCGCCGAAGGGACGCAGCAGGAAGGCGGTCACGCCGCTTTCCCGCGCCGCGAGCGCAAGGCGGCGGCCGGCCTCGAGCCCGAGGGAACGGACCTCGGCGAAGACGGCCGCGAGCGCGGCCGAGCGCAGCCCTTCCTCGGCGGCCCACAGCGCGTCCTTGTCGTTCCGCCCCCGGACCAGCAGCAGATAGCGGGTATCGACGCCGAAGGCGGCGAGCCCGGGGCCGTAGAGGGCCTCCCCGTTCGTGCACCAGAGACAGGGGCGGGCGGGACCGCGTTCCTGGAACAGGGCGGCAAGGGCGAGGGCGAAGCCGGTCGCCGCCGCGCTCACGTCGCCGGCGATCACCTCGTGGAGCGCGCCCGCCGGCAGGCCCCCCCGGGGGAGGCGCGAATCGATGGCTGCCACCCCGAGGGGGAGGACAGGGCGCCGTGCGGCGTCCCGGCCTTCGCCCTTGCCCCCGCACCCGTAGGGCCGGAGGGCGGGCCCGGACTCCAACCGCGCGATCGTCTCGCGCAGCGCGTCGAGATCCCGGTTGCAAGCCGCCTTGCCCCGCGGGTCGTGCTTCCCCGCGGCGTACTTCGGCGCGGCGGGGCGGCCCGGGGTCTGGGAAAGGGCCTGGGACTCGGCCGAAGATTTCTCCCTCGATTGCGCCATGGGGTGAGATCTCCCTACCTTAGATTGTTCATGTTTTGTTCTAACCCAGGGAGGAATGAAAGTCAAGGGAGGTCATAGGGGGTGATGAAGCGTGGGGGGCGCTTTACGCGGCGGCGGCCGCAACGCCCGGCGGGCCCCCAGACGGCGAGGGCCGAAACCCCGAGCCTCCCCGCGCTCCCGGGCGCGTTCAGCCCTGCTCCCGCCGGCCCGCAAGGTTGGAGCGACTATTCGTCGGCGATGGTGTGGGTGAGCGTCCCGATTTGCGTGATTTCGACCTCGACCGTATCGCCCGCTTTCATGAAGACGGGCGGGTCGCGCCTCGACCCGACGCCGCCCGGCGTGCCGGTGGCGATCACGTCCCCCGGCCTCAGCTCCGTAAACGACGAGATGTAGTTGATGAGCACGGGGATCGTGAAGATCAAAAGGTCGGTGGTGGACCGCTGCATCACCTCGCCGTTGAGGCGGGTGGTGAGCGTGAGCCGGGTCGGGTCGGGAATCTCGTCGGCCGTCACCATCCACGGGCCGAAGCCGCCGGTGCTGGGAAAGTTCTTGCCGGGGGTCCACTGATCGGTATGTCTTTGCCAGTCGCGCAGGCTGGCGTCGAGGTAGCAGGCGTACCCGGCGATGTGCGAAAGCGCGCCTTCCTCCTCGATGTAGCGCCCCGGCTTGCCGATGATGAGCGCAAGCTCGCCCTCGTAATCGAGTTTGTCCGAGACCCTGGGCTTAACGACCGGTTGTCGGTGCCCGAGCTGCGTCTCCGGAAAACGAGTGAAGATCGCCGGATGCCCGGTTTCCCCGCGGCCCGCCTCGTCCCGGTGGGTGAGGTAATTGAGCCCCACGCAGACGATCTTGCCGGGATTGGGGATGACGGGAAGGAAGGTGACCTCGTCGAGGCTGACATCGGCCGCCTCGCCCTCGGCCGCATCGGCGGCCTCGCCCAGGGCGTCGGCCGCGAGGACCGATCCGAGGTCCGGATAGCGACCGCCGAGCCGCTTGCCGAGATCGACCGCGCCGCCGTCGAGGACGGCGCCATAGCTGTCACTCCCTTGCCAACGAAAGCTTACAAGCTTCATGTTTTGGCGCTCCTTTAACCGGTTCAATCACATGCTTGCTTTACGCCCCGCAGGGTTGCGCGGTGCCGCTTCCCTCTCTAGAGCACTATCCGGCCAGATGGAACCATTTGACCGGGATGATTTTGCGCCG
>CBESNX010000205.1:0-3356 GCA_965531025.1 uncultured bacterium | reverse complement strand
ACGGCGCAAAATCATCCCGGTCAAATGGTTCCATCTGGCCGGATAGTGCTCTAAAGCGCGGGCAAGCCCGCCCGCCCCCGGACGCCTTTGACTGGCGGTGTATTTTAAAGGGAGTCTATTTCGAAGTGGCGCGCCGGAGGCGGAGGCTCAGAGCCCGAGTTCGCGGCTGCCGGAATCGCCCCGGAAAGGGTCCAGGCCCTGGCCCGCGGCGAGCACGCAGCTTATGCCGCTGGGCTTGGTGAGGATGATGGTCCAGGTGCCCTTGCTCGGGGACCTCAGCACTTCGACAAGCCCGTAATTCTCGATCATCTTGACTTCGGTGAGTTGCTCGCCGTACTCGGCGGCCAGGCCGTCAAGCATGGCGGCGCGATCCACGCAAACGGTTTGAGCCGCCGCGATCGAGGGTGAGCCGGCAAACAACAAGATCACAAGAGCCAACTTCTTCACTTCGGCCCTCCTTCCCGATTCGCTTGGCCCGATCCGAATCCGCCGCGTCATGGGGATCGCGAATCGCGAGCGCGATGTCACACGTCCGTTCGCTTCCGGACTCTGAAGGTCTCCCCGATTTTTGAATGATTATGAGCCGTGACGGTAATTTACCGCAACATATAGTGTACTACGGCCGTAAAGGTCAAATAAGATTAATTTCAGAAAAATTCAAGTAAATCTCGCGCCGCCGCATGGATGGGAGGGTTGCGGCGAGCGTATGGTTTGCGGGCCGCGCCCCGCGGTGACGCCGTGGACCGGCGCATCGGCCGGGCTTAGGCGATTCGCCGTGGGTTCAATAGCCGGCCTCGAGGTCGACGACGTCCGCAAGGGGCTCGCCTTTTTGTAGACGGCGGATGTTCGCCGCGACGCGCTCGGCGGCCGAGTGGGGCAGGGTTACGCCGGCGATGTGGGGCGTTACCGTAATCTTCGGGTGGCCCCAGAACGGGTGGCCTTCAGGCAGCGGTTCCGTATCGAACACGTCCAGGGTGGCGCCCGACAGGTGCCCGGAATCCAGGGCCTCGAGCAGGTCCCGTTCGACCAGGTGCGCGCCCCGGGCGCAGTTGATCACCGCGGCGCCTTGGGGCAGGGCCGCGAATGTTTCGGCGTTCAATATCCCCCTCGTTGCCGGCGTCAGCGGCAGCAGGCAGACAAGGATGTCGCTCCGCGCAAGAAAGGGGTTGCGGCCCTCCGGGCCGTGCAAGCAGCGAACGCCTTTGAGGCGCCGGGGCCGGCGGGTCCAGCCCATGAGCCGGAAGCCGAAGGGGCGAAGCTTGCGCGCCGCGTCCGATCCCAAGACCCCGAGTCCCATGAAGCCCACGCCCGTTGCGGCCGCCTCCGGCGCGGGCAGCCTTCGCCATTGTCCTTTGCGTTGAAAATGCTCGTAGGCCGGGAAATCACGGTGGTGGCGCAGGACGTTGAGCACCACGTACTCGCTCATCTGGCGGGTGAGTTCGGGATCGACGAGGCGGACCACGGGCACGCCCGCCGGCAAATCCGGATCGCTGAGGATGTTATCGACGCCCGCGCCGAGGGAGAAGATCGCCCGGAGGTTCGGGTAGCATTCCAGCTCTCCCGGCTCCGGCGCCCAGACGATGGCGAACTCGATCTCTTCGGGCGCGCCCACCTCGGGCCATGGCCTGACGTCCTGGTCGGGCAGGAGCCGGGCGAGTTCGCCCTGCCAGTCGTGGGCGCTGTCGAATGCGCTCTTGAACAGAATGGCCAATCGCGGCGTCCCGTCGCCTATTGACTGACCGCGGCGGCCTCGGCGACTTCGAGCTCGAGGGCGGCGGCCGTCAACGCCTTCGTGTACGGGGTCTGCGGGTTCTCGAGGATCCTGTCCGCCGGGCCGTATTCGACGACCTTGCCGTCCTTGATCACGATGATCTCGTCCGCGAGCGCCCGCACCACCTTGAGATCGTGGCTGATGAAGAGATAGGCCAAATGGTGGCGCGCCTGCAAGTCGCGCAAGAGATCGACGATCTGGGCCTGCACCGACATGTCCAGCGCCGAGGTCGGTTCGTCCAGCACGATGAGGCGGGGCTTGAGCACCAGCGCGCGGGCGATGGCGATGCGCTGGCGCTGGCCGCCGGAAAACTCGTGGGGGTAGCGGTCGCGGAAATCGGGCTCCAGTCCCACCTCGATGAGCGACTTCTCGATCAGCGCCCTGCGTTCCCCGGCGTCGCCGCCGAGCCCGTGGACGATCAGGCCCTCCTCGACGATCTGGCCCACCGAAAGCCGCGGGTTGAGGGAAGAAAACGGGTCCTGGAAGACGATCTGCATCTCGCGCCGCAGCGGGCGCAGCGCTTGGCTGCGCAAACCCTGGATCTCGGAGCCGCAAAACTCGATGGACCCCGTGCTTTTCTCCAGTCTCAGCACGGCCAGGCCCAGGGTGGTCTTGCCGGAGCCCGATTCGCCGACGATGCCGAGCGTATGGCCCTCGCGCAACGTCACCGTGATCCCGTCGACGGCCTTGATGTGACCGACGGTGCGACGCAGCACCCCGGCCTTGATGGGGAACCAGACCTTCACGTCCTTCGTCGCCAGCACCACCGGTGCGTGTTCGGATGCCGCGGCGGCCCGGCCCTTGGGCTCGGCCTCCATCAGCCGGCGGGTGTAGGGATGCTTCGGGCGCTCGAAGATCTCGGCGGTGGCGCCTTGCTCGACGATCTCGCCGTCCTGCATCACGTAGACCCGCCCGGCCATCTTGCGCACGATCGAGAGGTTGTGGGTGATGAGCAACAGGCCCATCCGCGTCTTCGCCTGAAGCTCCTTCAACAGCTTGAGGATCTGCGCCTGGATGGTCACGTCGACGGCGGTGGTGGGCTCGTCGGCGATCAGCAGCGCCGGGTTATTGGCGAGCGCCATGGCGATCATCACCCGCTGGCGCTGGCCGCCGGAAAGCTGGTGCGGGTAGCTCGTCATCAGCCGTCCGATGTCGCCCAAGCCCACCAGCTCGAGAAGCTCGAGCGTGCGGGCGCGCGCGACATGCGGTGCCAGTCCCTGGTGCAGGAGCAGCGTCTCGTTGATCTGCTTCTCGACCTTGTGTAGCGGGTTGAGCGAGGTCATCGGCTCCTGGAACACCATCGACACCTGGTTGCCGCGCATGTCGCGCAGCACGCCCTCGGGCGCGCCCATCATCTCGCGCCCCTCGACCTTGATCGAGCCCGAGGGGTGGCGCGCCGTCGGGTAAGGGAGGAGCTGCAGCACCGAGAGCGCGGTCACCGACTTGCCCGAACCCGATTCGCCCACCAGCGCCACGGTCTCGCCGCGGTCGACGTCGACGTCGATGCCGCGCACCGCCTCGTTGGCGCGGCCTTCGATGGAGAAGGTGACGCTCAAATTGCGGATTTCGAGGAAGCTCACGGCCG
>CBESNX010000204.1:0-3358 GCA_965531025.1 uncultured bacterium | reverse complement strand
TACGTGCGTCTGTTGAGTTTCGTGAGCTGTTCCACTAGCAATTGGTTCCACCCGCCAAAGGTCTCGAAGCCCGTGATCGTGCTAACTTCAAAACTGAAACTGTAACCACCTGGGAGCCAAAGTCCGCTCAACAATTGGTCGTTCCGCGAGCTCAGATTAGAGCTGGCCTTGTAAGCTGGGTCCTCGTCAAATTCCGCCACGGCATCGTGTGGCCGGGGCAACTCCGGATGCTCGTCGTAGCTTGCCCAAAGCAGGAGCTGCCCGTACGGCTCCCAGCCCAGCTTATCTGTGAAATACTCGACGTCCGGCCGTTCGTCCCACTCGAGTGGTTGCGAGATATCTTCTTGAAGCTCCTGCGATAGCCGAGCGCGCCAGTCGATCACATTCTGTTGGGTCTCCTTTCGCTGTTTGCGTGCCCTCCGTGACCTGTTCAGCCGCTTTAGGACCGGACCGGCCGCTGTGTCCTCGATATCGTCTGCACGGATGACGGTAATGGGCTCACCTTCGACCATATTGACCACTGGAACGCCGATGTATCGGGCGGCCTGTTGCGTAATGGTCAACCAGTTGCCGGAGTGATAGCGGGAAAACGACCCCACATAGACATCGAGGCCCACCGCCGTCACCCCTGATTACCGTTGTAGGTGAGAAGCCTATTCAACCGCACGTCGAATGGCCCTAAATCGTGCACGCCTTGCAGTTCCCTGGCCAGCTAAGCTTGGGCGCGCCTCAGTCGCACTTGGAGTAGGCGCAGGAGGTACAGACGTCGCAGTCCTCCTGGCGGACAAGGCTGGCCTGGCCGCATTTCGGGCACTGGCGCAGGCGCGCATCATAAAGGCCCACCACCTGTTTCCTCGCGCCCCCCTCGGTGTCCACGCGCCCCTCGCGCCGTTCCTTGCGGCTGGGCAGGAAGCCGATGTCGATCATGTGTTGCTCGATCACGTCGCCGATGGCGGCCAGCAGCGAAGGGACGTACCGGCCCTCGACCCACTGCCCGCCGCGGGGGTCGAACACGGCCTTCAGTTCCTCGACCACGAAGGAGACGTCGCCGCCGCGCCGGAACACGGCGCTGATCATGCGCGTCAGCGCCACCGTCCAGGCGAAGTTCTCCATGTTCTTGGAGTTGATGAAAATCTCGAACGGGCGCCGGCGCCCGTCCCGGACGATGTCGTTGATGGTGATGTACATGGCGTGGTCGCTCTCCGGCCACTTGATCTTGTAGGTCTTGCCCGGCAGTTCCTCCGGCCGGCTCAGGGGCTGGGTCATGTAGACGACGCCGCCGGCTTCATATGTATCCTGGGGCCGGGCGGGCGGCGCGCCGAGGGGCAATACCTGCTGCGCCACTGCGTCTTCGGCCTCGTCCCTCACTTCGAGCACCGCGCCGGTGACCTTGTTGGGCCTGTAGGTCGTGCAGCCCTTGCAGCCCTTCTCGTAGGCCTTGGCGTACACGTCCTTGAAATCCTCGAACGAGATGTCCACCGGCACGTTGATGGTCTTGGAAATCGAGCTGTCGACGTATTTCTGCGCCGCCGCCTGCATGACGAGGTGGTCGGAAGGATCGAGCACCTGGGCGTCGACGAAGTAATCGGGAAGCGGCGTGATTTCGCCCTTGAGCCGCCGGTAAAGGCGATAGGCGTAATCGCTCACCTCTTCGTCCTTGCGGCTGCCGTCGGGCAGCAGGATGTGGCGCGTGTGGGTGAAGCTGTAGACCGGCTCGACGCCCGAGGAGGCGTTGTCCGCGAACAGCGAAATGGTTCCCGTCGGCGCCACCGAGGTCAGCAGCGCGTTGCGGATGCCCTTCGAGGCAATGGCGTCCCGGATGTCCTCGTCGAGCGCCTTGATGGTTTCCCCGGCGAGGTAGGCGTCTTTGTCGTAAAGCGGAAATTCCCCCTTCTCCGCCGCAAGCTCGGTCGAGGCGAGGTATGCCGCGCGCTGGATCTCCTTCATCCAGCTCTCGGCGAGCGCCACCGCGGCCTCCCCGCCATAGCGCACGCGGCACATGATGAGCGCGTCCGCCAGGCCCGTGACGCCCAGCCCGATGCGCCGCTTGGCCCACGCCTCATGGGCCTGCTGCGGCAGCGGGAACTTGGAGACGTCGGTTGCGTTGTCCATCATGCGCACCGCGACGGGCACGAGCCAGTGCAAGCGGTCGAGATCGAGGCGCGCGGTTTCCTCGAACGGGTCGCGCACCAATCGGGCGAGGTTGATCGAGCCCAAAAGGCAGGCCCCGTAGGGCGGCAGGGGCTGTTCGCCGCAAGGATTCGTGGCGTGGATTTCCTCGCTGTAATAGAGGTTGTTCAAGCGGTTGACGCGGTCGATGAAGATCACCCCGGGCTCGGCATAGGCGTAGGTCGCGCGCATGATCTTGTCCCACAACTCCCGCGCCCTCAGGGTCTTGTGGCAAGCGCCGTCGAAGCTGAGCTCCCACGGCGCATCGTCGCCGATCGCCTTCATGAAGGCGTCCGTCACCAACACCGAGAGGTTGAACATCCTGAGCCTCCCGGGCTCGCTCTTGGCGTCAATGAAGGCCTCGATGTCGGGGTGATCGCAGCGCATGGTCGCCATCATGGCGCCGCGGCGCGAGCCGGCGCTCATGATGGTGCGGCACATGGCGTCCCACACGTCCATGAAGGAGAGCGGCCCCGAGGCGTCGGCGCCGACCCCGTGCACCGGCGCGCCGTTGTGCCTGAGGGTGGAGAAGTCGTAGCCGATGCCCCCGCCCTGCTGCATGGCCAGCGCCGCTTCTTTCAGATGCTCGAAAATGCCGCGCATGTCGTCGGGGATGGTTCCCATGACGAAGCAGTTGAACAGGGTCACGTTGCGCGTCGTCCCGGCGCCGGCGATGATGCGGCCGGCGGGCAGGAACTCGAAGTTCTCGAGCGCGTCGAAGAAGCGGCCGGCCCAGAGTTTGCGCTCCTTCTCCGGCTCGGCCAGCGCGTTGGCGACGCGCCGCCAGGTATCGGCGATGGTTTTGTCCACAGGCTCTCCATCGACCGATTTCAGACGGTATTTCATGTCCCAGATCTGCTGGGAAATCGCTGCAACGCCGGTCATGACTGGCTCCGCCGTGAGACAAGCGGCTAGGGTTAGCGGACGAGGCGCTCCCGGACAATCCCAAAACTCGGGATTGTTCCGGAAAACTCCTTGGAATCCCTAAAGGATTCCGGCCCGGTTCGCCAGATTACATGGCTATTTTAAGAACCGGGCGAAACGGCGTCAATGATGTTCTTGCTATGTTCCCGCAAGGGCAGGCGGGCCAACCTCTTGGCAGACCAGATCCTTCCCGGTTAACCCCGTCATCCGCGTTGCAATACGCCAGGGGTGAACGGCGTTTGCCCACAAGGTTATCCACCAGTAA
>CBESNX010000203.1:0-3370 GCA_965531025.1 uncultured bacterium | reverse complement strand
GGAGGTCGAGGACGCGACCGTCATCGCCCGCCTGCTCAGCCGCGCTTAAAGGTTTACGTCCGGGGCGATCACTCCAGCAGGCCGACGATAGAAGCGCGCTCGGCCAACCCTTCGAGCGATTCGAACAGCGCGTTCGCTTTTGCCTCGCCGAGGCCGGCGGCCAAGGTGGTGAATTTGCGCCGCCTCGCGTCGGGGTCCATCGGCCGGCTCGGCGTGCCCTCGAAATCGTCGACGGCCTTTTCCAATACCCGGCCGTCACGCAAACGAACCTCGATGCGGCTGGCCCAGGCGTTGCCGGGTTTGGCGGCCTCCTCGTACGGCTCGATCTTCACCTTGCGGCTCAAGTCCAGGATGTCGGGATCGTCGATGGCGCCGTCGATGAAGGAACGCGGGTCTCGCGGGTCGCGATAGAGCGCCAGCGCGGCGGAGAAGGGCACGCTGTATTGCGCCGCCATGATGTCCTTGGGCTCGGGAATGTCGTGGTGGCTGAGCACCTTTTCGCTCGCCCCGATGGTCAGCGCCTCGACGTCGGCGCCTGAAAATCCGTGTTCTTCTCGAAGCTCCAGCAGCCCCTGGACCGGCGTATGGGCGGTGATGTGGCAGGGAAAGCGCTTGAGGCAGATGAATTCCGTCTCCCAGCTCTCGCCGAGGCCGGCGGTGAGCTTGCCCGCGTCGGGCTCACGGGCGTAGGTGGCGAGGAAGCCGAACTCTCCTTCGAGGATGGTCTCCGGTCCGGTGAAACCGTCGCGCGCCAGCGTCGCCGCCATCACCCCGCCCTCGGCGGCGCGGCCGAGATGCAGGCGCTTGACCATGCCGCCGCTTCCCGACTTGGCGAACTCGAGCACGCCCGAACACAGCGAGCCGGAAATGCCGAGCGCGTTGGTCATCTGCTCAGGCCTGAGCCCCATCAGTCGCCCCGCCGTCACCGCGGCGCCGAACACCCCGGTCAGGCCCGGCGCGTGAAAACCGAGGAGCTCGCTCGAATGTCGGGTCGCCGCGCCGATCCGCGACATCACCTCGCAACCGGCGACGAACGCCGTCAACAGCGCCTTGCCGGAGCTCCTCAACTCTTCGCCGACGGCGAAGCCCGATCCGCCGAGGATGGCGCCGGGATGGACCCCGGTGCTCGGTTTGCGCAGGCTGTCGAGCTCGAAGGCGTGGGCAAGCGCGCCGTTGGCAAGCGCCGCCAGGGGGGCGTGGACCTTGGCGCCCGGCGCGCCCAGGATGGTCGAGGCGCCGCCTTGACCGGCGCTTCTGGCGTAATCGATGATGATCCGGCTCCACGGCAAGCCGGCGCCGAACAGGGCGACGCCGACGGTGTCGGTCAGGCAGACGCCGGCGCGCTCCCGGGCGGACTCGGGGATGTCGTCATAGTCAAGATCGGCGGCGAAGCCGGCAAGTGTACGCGTCGCCAAACCGGTGCCTCCCGCAACCTCCAAAATTCGTATCACGGCCGCGGGCGGTGCCCCGGCGCCCACCGTTATATAAGGATAGCGGTGGACATCGGGACGACACGCAACCCGTACGGACTCTATCCGGCGGCGCCCCAAAGGGCCAGCGCGGTCATGACGCCCGCGATCGCTCGATCCCTTACTCGATCTCGATGTCGATCAGCGGCGCGAACTGCTGGCCGCCATGGCCGTCGGCGTCGCCGAGATCACCCTGAATGACCGGCCGCGGGATCGAGGCCTTGATCGCCAGCGCGTTGTCGCAGAAGAAGAACCGCACGTCCTCGGCCGGCACATCGTAAAGCCCGGCCACCACCTCGGCGCCAAGGGCGCCCGAACGCTTGACGCGCCGATAGACCTCGGGCTCGTCGAACATGATATCGAAGGTCAGCACGAAGGGTCCCGCGTTCTTCGATCTGATCAGGCTTGCGAGATCGCCGAGCTTCGCCACGGTCAGCCTCCTGGCCCCGGCCGACGATGTGCCGAAGGCTCAACCGACATCGACGATCTCCATCGGGAACATCTCATGGGCATCGTCCGGCTCGACGACGTGGTTGACGGAGAACCGGTAAACCAGGCCACGCTCGAGATGGGCCGGGTTGTAAGGGAAGGCGACACCGGTAATCAGGCCGCTCCATTCGGGGATCGGGAGATGGAGCGCCTGGTGGCGGACGATGGCCGATATGTCGTTCGCCATTTCCTGGCTCGGCGCCGTCACCTCGAACACCAGGCAAAGCTCATGGGCGCGGATTTCGCTCACCGGCTCGAGCCCGCCCATGGTCCCGTCCTTGCCGTAGATGCGGACGTCGAAGCGGTAATCACCCTCGTCCAACTCGCCGCCAAGCACGTTCATCACCCGGTCCCGAACGCGCTCATGGAGCCTGCCGGTCCAATCGTCGATCTGGCGGATCATGTAGGGATCGCGGATCGAGCCGATGGTGATGGACTGGTAGCCGACCTTCTCGGCGCCCTCGAGCTTCACCGTATAGACCGGCGCCGGCCTGAAGCCCGAGCCGGTGACGCGCACCGAACGGTCATCGATGGCGGCATATTGGGCGGATGTCATGTCGAGGGTGCCGGAACTCTCGGTGATGAGGAACGGATCGGCGTTCTCATACAGGCTGTGGGCGGCGACGCTCTGGGGCGTGCAGCGAAGCTCGGGGTCCAGCGGCATGACGTCGAAATGGTCTTGGCGCAAGACGGCCATGATGCAGTCCGGCGTCTTGCGCCGCTGAACGCACGCCGCGCCGCATTCGAGGAGCTTGGCGGCGTGCCAGGAAAGCCCCGGGTCGAAGCCCTCGCGCACCGGGATGCCGGCGAAGATCGCGGTGTCGCTGGCGCGCCCGGCAAGGACCACCTCGGCGCCGGCGTCGAGCGCCGCAAGGAACGGCTCCGCCCCCATCATGCCGACGATGCGCTCGGCCCGGTCGATAACCGCCTCGTCGAACTCGGGCGCCGGGTCGAGCGGCTTGACCCGCCCCTGGCGCAGCTTTTCCTTGAGGTAGTCCTTGTCCTGTTCGGCGTGGATCAGGGCGAGGGTAAAGCTCAAGCCCTCCTCGCCGGCGATCTCCTCGACGATCGCGCGGACATGGGCGAGATGCGCGTCGCCCCCGGCGGTCCCGGCCGAGCCGATCAGCAAGGGCACCCCCAGCCGGCGCGCGCCGATGAGCATGAGTGCCAGGTCGCGCTTGATCGAGGCGCGGGGAAAGGCGGTCGTCCCGGCGCCGAGACTGGCGGGGCCGGGATCGGTGGAACCGGCGTCGCAGCCGATGAAATGGGGCTCGCGGTCGAGCGCTTCGGCGAACGAGCTTTCGAGGAAGCCGGACCCCATCACCCCGGTGGGCGAGACGATCCGCAATTCATCCGTGATGCCTTGGCTCACTTACCTTCCTTCCGGCCTTCCTTCCGGCCTTCCTTCCGGC
>CBESNX010000202.1:0-3375 GCA_965531025.1 uncultured bacterium | reverse complement strand
GATGGTCGCCTGGATAATGCGGCGGGGCGTGTATCTGGCCAACTTTCCGACCTTTGCCCGCAAGGTCCGCGTGCTGTTCGAGTGGATCTGGAGCTGCCTGTTCGAGCCCGACATCGCCCATCTCAGCTTTTCCCGCACGACGCGTCTCCGAGCCGCAAGCCGCCGGCACGTCGAAGCCTCGGCAACGCGCCGGTGAAAGGGCACTCAAGCTAAGGGAACGGAGGCACAGCTCGATGGTTGGTTCCCTGCTCGCGACACCGAGGGTCTTCTTTGCCCTCGTCTTTGGCGTGAGCGTGGCGATCCTGGGCGCGGCGCTCGCCTCCCAGCTGGCCGGCGGGCTCGAGCCCTGCGCGCTCTGCATCTACCAGCGCTACCCTTACGCCATCGCCATCGGGCTTGCGGGCGTCGGCCTCGGCCTTTCGGGCCAGGCGCGGACGCCCGGGATCGTTTTTGCCGTCCTGGCGGGCCTTTGCGCGGCGGCGTTTTTGGCGAACGCCGGCATCGCCGCCTATCACGTCGGCGTCGAGCGGCACTGGTGGGCGGGCACGGCGGAATGCGCGGGCGTCACGGGCGCGGCGGCGTCCTTGGAAGAGCTCAGGGCCCGCGTCCTCGCGGCGCCGGTCGTTCCCTGTGACGAGGTGTCCTGGTCCCTGTTCGGCATCTCCTTGGCGGGCTATAATTTCATCGCATCCGTCGCGCTCGCGGGCGCCAGCGGGTTCGCGGCGCGGCGCTTGGGCAAATGGGCGGGAGGTTGACACGCGTTTTGAACAACCGGAGGCGAAGATGCAAGCCAAGGCGCGCATGCCCGGGGACCCCAGCGCGGAAGAGCTGAGCGAGCGCATGATCCGCGTCGATCACGCCGGCGAGTACGGCGCGATCCGCATCTACCAAGGTCAGCTCGCGGTCCTTCGCGGCACCCCCGCCGCCAACGTCATCCGGGAGATGGCGGAGGCCGAGCGGCGGCATCTCGAGACCTTCGAGAAGATGATCGTTGAGCGCCGGGTGCGCCCGACGCTGCTCTCCCCGCTCTGGCACGTGGCCGGCTTCGTCCTTGGCGCCGGCACCGCGCTTTTGGGCGAAGAGGCCGCCATGGCCTGCACCGTCGCGGTCGAAGAGGTGATCGACGAGCATTACGCGAGCCAAGCCGAGGAGCTCGGCGAGGAGGATCCGGAACTGAGAGGCGTGATCGAGGAATTCCGCGCCGACGAGATCGCCCATGGCGAGACCGCCCGCGACCACGGGGCGGAACGGGCGCCGGCCTATGACGCCCTGAGCGCCGCGGTCAAGGCCGGCTCGCGTATCGCCATTTGGCTCTCGACGCGCATCTAGCCGTTGTTCCGGCAGCCCTTATTCGCGAAGTCCCCGAGCCACCGCAAACCCTGGCCGGAACCGCGCGGTCAGGAGGGCTCGAGCTCCGTGTCCCAGTAAAGGAAGTCGCGCCAGCTTTCGTGCAGGTAGTTGGGCGGATAGGCGCGCCCGTTTTTCTGAAGCTGGTGGGCCGTCGGCTCATACGGCATGACGCGCGGGTAGACGCCGCATTCTTCCGGCACCGACCTGCCCTTGCGCAGGTTACACGGCTCGCAGGCCGCGACCACGTTCTCCCAGACGGTCCTGCCGCCGCGTGACTTGGGAATGATGTGATCGAAGGTCAGCGCCTCCGCCGCCCTCGCCGTGCCGCAATACTGGCAGCTAAAGCGGTCGCGCAGGAAAACGTTGAAACGGGTAAACGCCGGGCGCCGCGTGGCCGGAATGTAGTGTTTGAGCGACACCACGCTGGGAAGGAGCATGGTGAACGAGGGCGAGCGCACCGGGCGCTCGTATTCCGAGACGATGTTGACGCGCTCCAGGAACACCGCCTTGACCGTCTCCTGCCACGGCCACAGCGAGAGCGGTAAGTAGCTGAGCGGCCGAAAATCGGCGTTCAGCACCAGCGCCGGACAATTTTCAAGCAACGGAAACAAACGTACTTGCTCCTCGAACGGTCACGATCCTTGACTTCCACAACAAGGCCATACACCAACTCGGCCCCGATATGAAGCAAAGAATAGCCGGAATTATGCGACATTCCAACAGCTTGAGCGTCCCGGCCCAAACGGGGCTGGGCGGGTTCAATCGGCACCGGCGCGCGCAACGCCGAAGGCGGAGCGCAGGAAGTCCGCGCCGAGTTTCAGGCCCTCATCGTCGATGCCGTGGCCGAGGCCTTCGCGGATGCGCGCGGTAACCGGGACGTGCGCCGCTCTCAGGGCCGCGACGGCGGCCGCGTGCAATGCCACCGGCACCACTTCGTCGGCGTCTCCGTGCACGAGCAAAACCGGGGGCCGCGCGCGGACCTCCGGGCCGAAGCTCTCGGACCCGAGCATCGCCCCGGAATAGCCCACCAGCGCGGCGCAGGGCTCCGCGCGGCGCAACGCCACATGAAGGGCCATCGCGGCGCCCTGGGAAAAGCCCACGCACGCGAGGCGCCCGTCACTCAAGCCCCGTTTTTCGAGCTCGGCGTCGAGAAAGCCGTCCAGGATGGGCGCCGCCGCCCGCACGCCCGCCAGCATCATCGCGGGCGTTCGGTCCATCAGGCTGAACCATTGCCGCCCGAAGGGCGCCGCCTCGTACGGATACGGGGCGTGGGGCGAGAGGAACTCGGCCTCGGGCAAATAGCGCGCGAGATGGGGCGCAAGGCCGATGAGGTCATTGCCGTCGGCGCCGATGCCGTGCAGAAGCACGACGAGCTGGCGGGCCTTGGCCCCGGCAAGCGGTCCGAATGCCGGTCCCGTGAGCGCGAAAACGTCAGCCATCAGCCCGCTGCCTCAAGGCGCGCGAACCGGTCCACCTTCCGCCCGGCCGGCGAACGGGCCGCCCCAACAGATGGACCGGGCGCGGACGCTTTTTCCTTGCGGCTCGGGATCGGATGGCACGCGCGCCAAAGTTGTGCTAATCTCCAAGTTACCGGCATGGCCGTCCGGGAGTCGAGGCTTCAGCGTATCCGACAACCATCCGGCCGGGGAGGGTGCAAACGTGAACTTTGTCGTGGGTCTTATGGTGCTGATCCTTTGCGCGCTTGCGCCGGCGGCAAGCCTTGGGCAGTTGCATCGGGACGAAGCCGGGCGCTGGCTCAACGAGGCCGGCGGCAACCCATTCGGTGACAGCAGGTTCAACCCGATGGCCAATCCCACCTTCAACCCGATGGCCGATCCCACCTTCAACCCATATGTCGATCCCACCTTCAACCCGATGGCCAATCCCACCTTCAACCCGATGGCGGACCCGACGTTCAATCCGATGGGTGACGCCTTCCTGGGGGACGACGGGGCGACGCGCTTCCGTTCCGATCCTTGATTAGCCGGAGCCCGCGGCGTTCGCGCCGGCCCCTTCAGCGGTGCA
>CBESNX010000201.1:0-3385 GCA_965531025.1 uncultured bacterium | reverse complement strand
CACCTCCGCGCCGGAGAACCATGTCACACAATACATTCGGCCATCTTTTCCGATTCACCACCTGGGGTGAAAGCCACGGCCCCGCCATCGGCTGCGTGGTCGACGGCTGTCCGCCCCGCATCGCGCTCGCCGAAGCGGACATCCAGCATTGGCTGGACCGGCGCCGGCCGGGCCAGTCCCGGTTCACCACCCAGCGCCGTGAGCCCGACACCGTGCGCATCCTCTCCGGCGTTTTCGAGGGACTGACCACCGGCACGCCCATCAGCCTGCTGGTCGAAAACGAGGACGTGCGGCCCGGGGATTATTCGGACATCATGGGCAAGTTCCGCCCCGGCCACGCCGACTTCACCTACCACCGAAAATACGGCATCCGCGACCCTTACGGCGGCGGGCGGCCGTCGGCGCGCGAAACCGCCATGCGCGTCGCCGCGGGCGCGATCGCGCGCAAGATCCTGGGCGATGCCGTCACCATCCGCGGCGCCATGATCCAGATGGGCCCGCACCGGATCGACGAAGGCCGCTGGGAATGGGACGCGGTCGAGGACAATCCCTTCTGGTGCCCCGACCGGGTCATGGCCGAGAGTTGGGAAGGCTACCTCGATGCGGTGCGCAAGCGCGGATCGAGCACCGGCGCCGTGATCCACGTGGTGGCAAGCGGCGTTCCCGTGGGCCTCGGCGCGCCGGTCTACGCCAAGCTCGATACCGACCTCGCCGGCGCGATCATGGGCATCAACGCGGTCAAGGGGGTCGAGATCGGCGCCGGCATGGGCGCGGCGGCGCTCTCGGGCGAGGAGAACGCCGATGAGATGCGCATGGCCCAAGGCGAGGTCGAGTTCCTCAGCAACAACGCGGGCGGCACGCTCGGCGGCATCTCCTCGGGCCAGGACATCGTCGTGCGCTTCGCGGTGAAGCCGACGAGCTCCATCTCGATCCCGCGGAGGTCCGTGAATATCCGCGGCGAGGACGTCGAGATTTCCACCAAGGGCAGGCACGACCCTTGCGTCGGCATCCGCGCCGTGCCCGTGGGCGAGGCCATGGTGGCCTGCGTGCTGGCGGACCACCTCTTGCGCCACCGCGGCCAATGCGGATGACGGTGCGGATGACAGTGCGGATGACAGTGCGGATGACGGTGCGGATGACGGTGCGGCCGGGCGCGCCTGCCCGCCGCCCAAGGGCGGCGCCGCGGGCCCCGCGTGTCCCAGAACCGGGCCGATTGCGGGGGCTGCGCCGTAGCGCCATGTAAATAAGTAAGCCTCAAGCGGCGAACGAGAAGGCGCGGGGCCGGCGCGCGCGTGACGCCGGGCCAAGGGAGGCCGGCAAGGATGGGCGAGATGCGCAAGGGGATGATCCGCGTTTGCACCCTCGATGAGCTCAAGGCCAGGGGCAAGATGGTCGTGAGCGGCGCGCGTTGCCCCATTCTCGTCGTCTATCATGACGGCAAGGTCCAGGCGCTCGATAACCGCTGCCCCCATCTCGGCTTTCCGCTCCATCGCGGCTCCATCGAGGACGGGATCCTGACCTGCCACTGGCATCACGCCCGCTTCGACCTGGCAAGCGGGGCGACCTTCGACCTCTGGGCCGACGACGTGCCGCGCTGCCGGGCCGAGGTCCGGGGCGGCGAGGTCTGGGTGGAGCCCGAGGCCCAGTATGCGGACGAAGCCGCCCACTGGCGCCGCCGCCTGGGCGACGGCATGGCCCACAACCTCGGCCTGGTGATCGCCAAGTCGGTGCTCGGGCTCAAGAAGGCGGGCGTCGATGAGCGGGAGCTCATCCGCGAGGCCGCCCTGTTCGGGGCGTGGAACCGGGACGGCTGGGGCACCGGGCTCACGGTGCTCACCGCCCTTGCGAACCTGGCGCCTAAGCTTTCGGAGGAGGAGACCTACCTCGCGCTTTACAAGGGTATCCGGCGGGTGGCCTCGGACTGCGACGGACAAGCGCCGCGCCGCGCGCGCGAGAAGCTGGGCGAGCACGCGCCGCCCTATGCGACGCTCAAGCGCTGGCTCAAGCACTGGACGCTGGTACGCCACCGCGACGGCGCCGAGCGCACGCTGCTCACGGCGATTTCCTCGGGCGCCTCGCCGGGCCGGCTCGCCGATCTGCTGCTCTCCACCGTGACCGACCGCACTTACGCCGACGGGGGCCATGCGCTCGATTTCATCAACAAGGCGTTCGAGTGCCTCGACGTCATCGGCTGGGAGCACGCCGCCGATATCCTGCCGACGGTGGTGCGCCAGATGGTCATGGCCGAGGGCCGCGAGGAATCCAACTCCTGGCGCCATCCGGTGGATCTCGTGCCCCTGCTCGAAGCGGCGTTCGCCGAGCTTCCCGCCCTGATCGAAGGGCGCCGCGCAAGGCCGGGCGCGTGGCGGGGGCATCGCGCGCTGGCCGAAGACATCCTCGCCGATGACCCGGCGACGATCGTCGAGGCCCTCAAAACCGCGATTCGCGAGGGCGCCCAAGGCGCCGAGGTTGGCCGGTCGCTGGCTTACGCCGCGGCCCTCCGCGTCGCCCGGTTCGGCGCCGCGAACGAGTTTTCCGACTGGAACTCGGCGCACCACAGCTTCACCTACTGCAACGCGCTCCACCAGCTCCTGAAGCGTCGCGAGAGCGAAGGGGACGGGACGGACGGCGCGGACTCGCTGCGCGGCGTGTTCCACGGCGCCATGGCGCTTTACGTCAACCGCTTCCTCAACGTCCCGCCGGCGCCCCTGCCCGGCGAGCGGGGCGATAGGCTCGACGATCTGCCGGAGGACGGCGGCGAGCTCTGCCGGCGGTTGCTCGACGTCATGGACCGCCAGAGCCAGGTCGAGGGCGCGGCGCGCATCGTCGCGCGTTACCTCGAGCTCGAACACCCCCCCGCGCCCTTGATCGCGACGCTCGCCCGGGCGCTGTTGCGCGAGGATGCGGGCTTTCACGCATATCAATCGCTGGAGGCGGGTGTGCGCCAGTTCCACGAATGGGAAGGAGAGGAATGCGGCCGGCACGTGCTGGTCGCCGTCGCCAGGTTCCTTGCCGCCCATTCGCCCACGGAACGGTCGCAAATCCAAAGCGCTTCCATCGCGCGGCGCCTGCACCACGGCGGCAAGATCTACGAGGACGACCCCGCGGCGGCGGAGGCGGCGGGCGCGTCATGAGGAGCTATCGGATCGTCGGCCTGTACGGCGGCGCCATCTCGATCTCCCTGCCCTTGCTCCCGTTACGTGCCAGAAGCATCGTCGGATCGTTCGTCGGGACCCTGCCCGAATTGCAGGACCTCTTGGCGCTCGTTACGGGCGGTGAGGTCGCCCCCATACCGATCGAGACCCGGAGCCTCGAACGGGACGATGAGACGGTCGACGATCTGAAGGCGGGCCGCATCGTCGGCCTTGCGGTGCTTGTTCCTTAG
>CBESNX010000200.1:0-3396 GCA_965531025.1 uncultured bacterium | reverse complement strand
CAACGGCCAGCTCATGCCGCCGATCATGGGCGCGGCGGCCTTCATCATCGCCGAGTTCATCGGCATCTCCTATTTCGACGTGATCGTCGCCGCCGCCATTCCCGCCTTCATCACCTATATCGCGCTCTTGTACATCTCGCACTTGGAAGCGATGAAATTGGGGCTCAAGGGGATGCCGAGATCGGACATCCCGCATCTCCGCAGGACGTTCTTGGGCGGCGTGCATTACCTGCTACCCATCGTGGTTTTGATCTATCTCTTGATGGTGGAGCGGTGGACGGCGAGCAGCTCGGTCCTATGGGCCATCCTCGCGATGATGTTGATCATCGTCGCGCAGAAGACCACTCCCAAGGGCGTTAACCGGGGGATCATGATTTTCCTTTACGCAATCCCGATCGTCGTGTTTGCCGTGCTGCGGGCGCTGGCAGGGCTGGACATCGGCGATGCGGTGTTCTGGGGCATGGGCGCGGCGCTCCTCGTCGTCGCCGCTCAGGCGGCGTTCAGGTGGGCCCGCGAGGGGCCCGTCGGGGATGCCCTCATGAGCGGGTTCGCCGATATTTACGGCGGCTTGGTCGCCGGCGCCCGCAACATGATCAACATCGCCGTGGCCGTCGCGGCGGCCGGCATCATCGTCGGCGCGGTATCTTCCACCGGCCTCAGCAACGCCATGATCGGCGTCGTCGAGGCGATCTCGGGCGGCAACATTTACATCCTCTTGGCGATGACCGCCGTCTTGTGCCTTATTCTCGGAATGGGCCTGCCGACGACGGCGAATTACATCGTCGTCGCGTCGCTGATGGCGGGCGTGGTGGTGGAGCTCGGCAGCGCCGCCGGCCTCGTCCTCCCGCTCATTGCCGTGCACCTTTACGTTTTCTATTTCGGGCTCATGGCCGATGTCACGCCGCCGGTATGTTTGGCGGCGTTCGCCGCCTCGGCCATCTCGCGCGCCGATCCGATCAAGACCGGCATACAGGCCTTCGCCTACGAGATCCGCACCGCGATCCTGCCGGTCGTGTTCATTTTCAACACCGAGCTTTTGTTGATCGGCGTCGAGAGCTTCTGGCACGGGCTGATGGTCTTCGCGGTCTCGCTGCTCGCGATCCTTTCCTTCAGTTCCATCACCCAGCGCTGGATGATCGTCAAGCTCAAGCTCCACGAGATGGCCATGCTCGCCGTCGTCGTGGTGGCTCTGTTCCGGCCGGGCTTCATCATGGACCAGTTCTACCCGGAATTCGCGCCCCTCGATCTGGACAGCTTCGTCGCCGGCGAGGTCGCGGCGCCGCCCGGTTACGGTATCCGGATCCACGTCGTGCGCTCGACCGACTACGGCGACCGCTTCAAACTGTACCGGATCGCGACGCCCGACATGGCGGCGGCCGGCCCGCAGGTGCTCTATGGGTTAAAGATCGAACGCACCGAGGCCGGCCGCTACGCGGTCGCCGATTTGGCGCTTAATGGACTCGCCGAACAGGCCGGGCTCGAGGTCGGCGATTTCGTCACCGACGTGGACGTCGAGCAAGTGGGTCTGCCGCCCAAGCAGCTGGTCTACCCGTTCGGGTTGGCCCTGTTGGGGGCCGTCATCGGTTTGCAGTTGGCGCGCCGGCGCCGCGAGCAGGCGATTGCGGCTCCCGCGACCGGCACGGCCGAGTAGGGAGGAAAAGGGCATTTACAAGAACGTCCTTCTGACGGTCGATCTCACCGACGAGACCTCGTGGCGCAAAGCGCTGCCGGCGGCGGTCGAGTATTGCCGAGCCTTCGGGGCGACCCTGCACCTGCTGTCGGTGGTGCCGGATTTCGGTATGACCGTGGTCGCCCAGTTCTTCCCCCAGGAGTATGAAAAAGCGGCGATCGAGCAGGCCAAAACGGAACTCCAAAACCTTTCCGCAAGACACGTTCCGGCCGGCATCGAGGTGCAACACATCGTGGCCCACGGCACCATCTACCAGGAGATCCTCAACGCCGCCCGGAAGATCAAGGCCGACCTCATCGTCACGGCTTCCCACCGGCCGGCGCTCGAGGACTACCTTCTGGGGCCGAACGCGGCGCGGGTGGTGCGCCACGCCGGCTGCTCGGTGCTGGTGGTCCGGGACTGAGGGGCCGCCTGGCAAAAAATCGGCGGGTGAGAAGGTTTCAAACCCTCCTCATCCGCCGTAAGTCTCCCAGGCCCTTTTCGGCCCAGGTTCATGGGGGGAGTTACACGCTTATTTCACTCTCACTTCTTCCGGCATGAAGAACATGGAGTCGGTCTCCGCCGCGGTAATGTGACATTCGGCGCAGAACTGGACCTTGGCGGAGCCTTTGCCCTTGGTCCTGCCGAACACGCTGCCGTTCGGCATGGCCATGGTGTAGCGCCAGTCGCCGCTGGCCTTGTTGAAGCCGCTCCCCATCTTTTCCATGATGAACAGGGGACCGACGCCGACCCGTCCGTCGGCCGTCACCGCGAAGCTGTCCTTGGCAAGGATAGAGCCCTTGGGCATCTTGCCCGCCTTCTCGAACCTGCCGTACCTCTTTGCCTTGGCGTTGGCGTGGTTGTTGACGTACCGCCCGCCGTGGGTCGCGGACACGTAGGAGACGGAATTGTAATGCTTCCACCTGGGGTACTGAGTGGCGGTCTTCAGCCCCGACTTCTTGTAGGCCGCCCGCAACTCCTTGCTGATGCACTTATAGGCGGCTTTCGCCTCCGCCGCGGTCAGCTCGGACGGTGCCGCGGCCGCGCATGGGCTCTTCGCCGCACACGGGCTGGGCGCGCAAGGACTCTTGGCCGCACACGGGCTCTTCGCCGCACATGGGCTGGGCGCGCAGGGGCTCTTGGCGGCGCAGGGGTTCTTGGCGGCGCAGGGGTTCTTGGCGGCGCAGGGGTTGGCGGCGCAAGGGTTGGCGGCGCACGGGTTCTTCGCCGCGCAGGGGGCGCACGGGCTCTTGGCCGCGCACGGGTTCTTGGCCGCGCATGGGGCGCACGGGCTCTTGGCCGCGCAGGGGGCGCACGGGCTCTTGGCCGCGCAGGGGCTCTTCGGCGCGCAAGGGCTTACCGCGGCCTTGGCGAGACGCGGCACGACGCACTTGCTGGCCGTCGCAGTGCCGCCCGCCGCGCACGGGCTACAGGGACCGGCCGCGCAGGGACTGCGTGGAGCGCACGGGCCCTTCGCGGCGCATGGATTCTTGGCCGCGCAGGGATTGCATGGGTTCTTGGCCGCGCACGGATTCCCGGCGGCACAGGGGTTCTTCGCGGCGCAAGGATTCTGGGCTACGCTGGTCTTGCCATGCCACGAAGCGGCCGGGCCGGGATCGCCGGTCAGAAGCACCCCGCCGATGCCAACACCCACGCCCACCACAATTGGTGCGACGGTGGTGGACAACAGTCCGTTTCTCAATGATTTCATGGCGTCGTCCCTCGTT
>CBESNX010000199.1:0-3421 GCA_965531025.1 uncultured bacterium | reverse complement strand
CGAAGGTGTAGAGCTCGCCGTGGGTGAAGTTGACCACCCGCATGATGCCGAAGATGAGGGTGAGGCCGATGCCCAGCAGGGCGTAAGTGCCCCCGAGGACGACGCCGTTCAGAATGTGTTGCAGAAACTGGTCCAAGGGGGCCGCCCTTCCAGGCACAGGCGACGGCAAACGACGGCTTCGCGCATCCCGGCGGTGCGCCCCGGCGGCGCGCTCCGGCGGCGCGCTCCGGCGGCGGTGCGCCGCCCGCCGCTCGCCGAAGCGACCCCCGGGGCGCTACGGCCCCGGGAGTACTGCGGACTTACGCGGAAACGCCGGCGAACCTATGGAAGCGCGACCTTCCCGTCGGTGATCGTCACGATATAGACGTTGGGAATGTTCTGGGCGCTTTCCTTGCCGCTCGGTCCCTGCTTGATGAAGGCGATGTCGCCGTTGACGCCGTCGACCTTGACGTCCCATAGCGCCTTGCGGATCGCATCGGGCTCGGCCTTGCCTGCGGCCGTGATGCCGGCGGCGATGGTCATGATGCCGTCGTGGCCGCGGAAGCCCTCGGTGAGGCCGGCGAAGTTGTGGCCACGCTTGTTCCACTCGGCGACGAACTTCTTGGCCACGTCCGGGTTGGGCGCCGCTTCGGGGAACCACGGGGCGAAGAACAGCAAGTGGTAGCTGCCGTTCGCCGCGTCACCCGCCTGCTCGATGAGCTGGTCCGGCGACGACGAGCCGCCGGTGGTGATGATCCGGTGCGAAACCCGCTGTTCCTGGGCCTGCTTGAGCACCAGCGTGATCTGCTCGACGCCGGTGGTGAGGAACAGGGTGTCGCCGCCCGAGGCCTTGATCTTGGCGAGCTGGGCGCTCAGGTCCTGGGCCTTGGCGTCCATGGTCTCGACCACGCCGACGGCGATGCCTTTGCTCTCGAGCATGGCCTGGAACTCGGTCGCCGCGCCGCGCCCCCAGTCGTTGTTGACGACCAGGAAGTCGGCCTTCTTGATGTTGAAGCCGTCGACCTTGGTGCCGAACGACCTGGCCTCCATCTCCGAGGTCGGGCTGATGCGGAAGATCCACGGGTTGCCCGAGGTGGTGATCTTGCCCGAAGACGAGGTCTCGACCACCATCGGCACGCCGTATTCCATCAGCTTGGGCATCACCGCGAGCGTATAGGTGGAGCTCCATGCTCCCAAGAGCACCGGCACCTTGTCGCGCACGATGAGCTTCTCCGCCGTGGCGACGGCTTCCTTGGGATTGCTCTTGTTGTCCTCGATGATGAGCTCGACCTTGTGGCCGAGAATGCCGCCCTCGGCGTTGAGGAACGATTCGGCGATCTGGGCGCCCTGGACGACGTAGTTGCCCGAGGCCGCGACCGCGCCCGTAAGCGGCTGCGTCACTCCGATCTTGATCGTTTCGTCGGCCTGCGCCGGATTCGACGCCGCGCCGAATATAGCGGCGGCGAACAGCAGCGCCGCCAGCTTGAACCAATGCTTCATGTCGACCTCCCTGAGTACTCAACGTTGGTTTTGGTGAATTCGCTCGATGTCGTCGTGACCTCCACCCCTGGTACACGCGACCGTACTCGCTCCGAATGATGCTAACATTAGGAAGACCATACTATAGATCAGCGCCAGCCGACACACAAGCGCACCCGCGGGCGCGGCGGCGGTCGCCCGCCCGATCGTCGGCGCCGCCCATGCGTCCCGGGGCGGCTGCGAGCCGGGGCCGTGGCGAGCCGGAGCGCGGGCGCCACCCGAACGCCTACTGCGTGTGCTCGGCCGCCCACTCGCGCGCGCGCTTCTGGGCTTCGGCGAGCTTACCCGGCGTCATGCCGCTCGCCACGTCGTCGCGCAGCTCGACGGCCATGTCGCGCTCCTTCCCCTGGCGCAGCCCCGACGCGGCGAGATTGAGCCACATGTGCGCCTGCACGTCGTCCTGCGGCACGCCCTTGCCGCGCTGGAACAAGACGCCGAGATGGTACTGGGCGGCGGGGTAGCTCTGTTCGGCGGCCTTGCGATACCACGATGCGGCCTCGGCGTAGTCCTGTGGAATGCCCTTGCCGCGCTGAAACAGGGCGCCGAGATTGTACTGGGCCGCGGGGTAGTCCTGCTCGGCGGCCTTGCGATACCATCCGGCGGCCTGCGCGTAGTCCTCGGTTACGCCCTTGCCGCGCTGGAGCAGGGCGCCGAGATTGTTCTGCGCCGCGGGCTCGCCTTGCTCGGCGGCGTTGCGGTACCACTCCGCCGCCTCGGCGAAGTTCTGCGCTACGCCGGTGCCGCGCTGGAGGTAGACGCCGAGGGTTATCTGCGCCTTGGCCAGGCCCTGCTCGGCGGCGCGGCGAAACCATTCGGCGGCTTGCGTGAAGTCCTGGGGCGCGCCTTCACCGCGGTCGTACATGACGCCGAGGCTGTACTGGGCGCCGGCGTGTCCGTCTTCGGCGGCCGCCTTGAACTCGTAGAGCGCGCCCACGTAGTCGCCGCGGTGATAGGCGGCGAGACCGGCGTCGTAGTCCGCCCGCGTCGGCGCGACAAACGCCAAGAGAATGATCCCCGCGAATACGATGATTTTCACGATATGCTCCCCTTTCTGTCGACAAAACAAAAGGCCGCCACTCCTCGGGGTGATCGCCTTCATTCTGACCCGGGACGTTTTCATCGCGCCAGGCGCCGCGGCACTCCGTTCGCCCCGGGCGGCGGGCCGCCCAAGGCGCACAAAGCCGTGATTTGCTTCCGTTTAGCCTACGCCAATGCGACGCCGCGGACAACGCCAACCCGGATGCCGCCGCTTTCGTGCTGCGTACGGCCCGATGCCCCCGTGATCGACCGGGACCGGCCCTCGGGCCAGGGGGATCCGACATTTTCGCGGAACCGGCGGCGGCCGCCCGCGTCGCGCTTGGGCGCCGATCGAGGCGCCGGACAACAGTCCCGGATGAGCGTTGTCGTCGTCAAACTTTGCCCGTTGAAACTCGCATGATAATGTCGCAATCTGCTGCCGAGGAAAGAAGGCGTTTAGTAAGTCCAAAATAGAAATTGTACCCGTTCGAACCGCGTCGCCGATGATGCAGTCGTTGCGCGGAGCAACGAGGTTTCGGCTCGTGGCCGCGAGGGTTGCTGACGGCATGGTGATCCGTCACTCGTGGTTCGAACTGTAGGAGTGGTCAGGGAGAGGGCTTACCAGTGCGGGCACCCCGCCTCACGCGTCATCGTCGATTCGCGCGCCTGTTGTCGTTCGTGGCCGGCGCACTCTCGCTCTTGCTCGTTCCGATCGGGAGTTCGGCGCAAGGCCTCTCGGAGGACCTCCTGCGGGGCCTCGGTGAAGACTTCAAGTCGGAACTTTTCCAAAGGCTGGAGCAGGGCCTGCAACAGCGTTTTGATAGCGACGTCAAGCTCGAGTCGCCTGTCGATCGGACTCGTCGAGAGGCCGAAAAGCGACGAAGGG
>CBESNX010000198.1:0-3448 GCA_965531025.1 uncultured bacterium | reverse complement strand
AACGGGTTCGAAGGGGCTTTGATCGGTGCGGGGAGATTGTTGCGGGAATTCTGATTGGGAGATTGCAGCGAGAGATCCGCCGGCTGGGACTAAAGGGGCCGCTCACCAGTATCCGGTCGAAGGATCGCCTCAACACCTTTCGAAGCGAACTCTCGCGGATCGAGCGGGCCACCAGATCCCGGCGACGACGCGAGTGGACGGCCATGAATATCACCCTCAGAATCGGCCTTGCCCTCGCGCTTGTTCTCAGCGGTCTGGAAATCTACGCGTAGCGGCGATACAGTGGCGCTATGGACATCGACCACGTAGTGCTGTGGGTGGAAAGCCCGAAACGAGCACTTGAGTTTTACGTAGACGTCCTCGGCCTAGCACCCGTGCGGGCGCAGGACTTCGAAGAGGGTCGGACGAGCTTTCCGAGCGTTCGCCTGAACGAGACCACGATTTTCGATCTCATGGACCGGAGCAAAGTCTCGGCGGTACGGGAGTTCACCGGGGGTGGCGACAGCGGGGGAACGCCCATCAACCACATCTGTCTCTCAATGAGCGCCGCGGACTTTACCGCGCTGACAGCGCGGCTGACTGAGCAGGGCGTGGACCTCACGTCCGGCGGCGAGCGGTCGTTCGGCGCCCGGGGCTACGCCCGTCAGTCCGTCTACTTCCGCGACCCGGACGGCAATGTTCTGGAGATACGGCACTACGACTAAGCGACCTAGATGGGGTGTCTGGGAGGGCGGCCGTGCGACGGCGGCGTGATCCTCGGACCTCCGTGTCCCGGTAAATCTCCCCGCGTTCGATTGTTTACTCGATGCTACGCCACAGCGGCTGCAAAGCTCGGCAATCGGCTCGGGCAATGACCGCTTGTGGCTATAAGCGGACATCGGGGGCGCTGGTCAAAACCAACCCAGCCGGCTTTTATGAGTACACTCCCTAGGCGTGCACTCCCCGTCTCCATCGCCGCCGCGCCGCGTTCCGTTGCCGCTCGAGGCGGGCGCAACGCCGCACGCCCAAGAAGCAGATCGGCTGATTGTCGGTTGACGGCCATCGGCGTGTCGGGGCTTGCGGTTGCGCCTCACTCGGCTATCCTCCGCAAGAAGCGCGGCCTGAGCTCGGACGGGCCGGCAGAGAGGAGCCTATGTCCGCCCTTTGCCGCAAATTTTTTGCCGCCTCGGGCCGTCACCTGGACCTCGAGCGCGGCGCGGCGGAACCCGCGAAGCCTCCCGCCGGCGGGCGCGCAAGTAAACCCGCCGGCGGAGCCCCCGGCCCCGGCTGGGCGGTAAGGGGTCCATCGGGATGACGGCCGCATCTGACGGCGCCGACGGCTACCGCGAGCGTTTTTACACCTCCGAGGACAATCTCCGGCTCTACTTTCGCGATTACGGCGACCCCCTGGCCCCGGCGACGCCGGTCTTGTGTCTTGCCGGGCTCACCCGCAACTCCAAGGACTTCCACGATTTCGCCTCGCGCCTGGCGCCCAGGCGGCGCGTGCTTTGCCCCGATTACCGCGGCCGGGGCCGCTCGGCTTACGATCCCGACTGGCGCCACTATCTGCCGCGCATCTATACCAACGATCTTTTGCACCTGTTGGCGGCGACCAACCTCCATCGCGTGGTCGTCGTGGGAACGTCGCTCGGCGGCACTCTCGCCATGGGGCTCGCCGTTGCCGCGCCCTCGGCGCTGAAGGGGGTCATTCTCAACGACATCGGCCCGGAGATGAACATGGAATGGCTTGGCCGCCTGGTCGATTATATCGGCGTGGACCGCCCGCAGCCCGACTGCGATGCCGCGGTCCGGGAGATGAAGGCAAAGTTTCCCGCCCTCGCCTTCGCCGACGCCGAAAGCTGGAACAAGGTGGTGCGCAACACCTATCGGGAAGGAGAGGACGGGATGCTTCATTTCGATTGGGACGTGCGGCTTGTCAAGCCGCTGCTTGACGACCGCCTCGAAGGCAGGGGCCCGCCCTTCGGTCTTTGGCCGCTCTTTCGGGCGCTCAGGCGGGTGCCGACGCTGGCCCTGCGCGGCGAGGTATCGGAGGTGTTGGAGGAGGCGACGTTCGCGCGCATGGCCGAGGAAAAACCGGACCTCGTGCGCGTGACCGTGCCCGGCGTCGGGCACGCCCCGACCCTGGCGGAGGCCGAGGCCCGCGCCGCCGTCGATGACTTCCTGGCGCGCCTTTGACATGAACGAAGGCCAAGGCGCGGGCAGGCAGCCGGTACGCTTCGACGACGTGCTTGGCGCGGCCAAGCGCATCGAGGGCAAAGCCGCGCGCACCCCCCTTCTCGAATCGCCGCTGCTGAACCGGATCGCCGGCGGGCGGCTTCTGGTCAAGGCGGAGGTCCTGCAACGCACCGGGTCGTTCAAGTTCCGGGGCGCGTTCAACCGCCTGAGCCAGCTCGACGACGAGGCGCGCCGGCGCGGCGTCGTCGCCTATTCCACGGGCAACCACGCCCAGGGCGTCGCCGCGGCGGCCGAGCTTTTGCGGATACCCGCGTGTCTCGTCATGCCCGCCGACGCGCCCTCGGTGAAACTGAACAACACCAGGGCCTACGGCGCCGAGATCGTTTATTACGACCGCGAACGTGACGTGCGCGAGGAGATCGCGGAAAAAATCGCCAAAGAGCGCGCGGCGACCCTGGTGCCGTCCTACGACGATGCCCGGATCATCGCCGGTCAGGGAACCGTGGGCCTCGAGATCGCGGATCGGGCCCAGGCCCTGGGCGCGAGGCTTGACGCCGTCCTGATACCATGCGGCGGCGGAGGCTTGAGCGCAGGCTGCGCCATCGCGCTCAAGGAGCAGACCCCCGGCAGCGATATTTTCGTCGTCGAGCCGGAGGAATTCGACGACACCGCCCGCTCGCTTGACGCCGGCACGCGCCTCGCCAACGCGCCGGGCGCGACGTCCTTTTGCGATGCCTTGCTTGCGCCGACGCCCGGGGAGCTCACCTTCGCGATCAACGCCCGGCACCTTTCAGGGGCGGTAACGGTCAATGACACCGAGGTCGCGCGCGCCATGGCAATCGCCTTCACCCATTTGAAGCTGGTGGTGGAACCGAGCGGCGCCGTCGCCCTGGCGGCGGCCCTGAGCGGGGTGTTCGACTGCCGGGACAAGACCGTCGCCGTGGTCTGTTCCGGCGGCAACGTGGACCCCCGGACCTTCCGCGACGCCCTCGAGGCGGGGATGGAGGAAGGGGCCGCGGCGCCATGAGGACCACCGACGACGCGCGCAAGCACTGGCGCGCGCAGGCGGGCGGGCGCGAGACCCGCCCTTTCCAACGAGGGCTCGCCTAGCGCGAAGCGGGCGGCTGGCCGGGGCGGCCGGCCCCGGGGCGGGGCTCTTCGGTCTGGCCGGCCTTGGGCTGGGCCGGGCCGACATCCAGCCGGGGCGCCGCGGCCTGGCCAAGCTCGGGCCGGCCCTTGCCGGCGGCCTCTCCGGAGGCGAGCGCGCCGATTT
>CBESNX010000197.1:0-3478 GCA_965531025.1 uncultured bacterium | reverse complement strand
GTCCCGCCACCATGCCGAGAGAACGGTCGAGAGCATTGAGCCGGCTGTTCCTCACCCACGAACCGACGATGGAGCTGATCAGCAAGAGGACGATCAGCGTGACCACGAAAAGAGTGGCGCCGGCGGCGACGTCGGCAATCATTTCAGATTCGATTGCGTTCCTGGCGTAGGGTCTGACGGCCGGGAAACCGTATAAGGTCGCGAAGGCGGCGCCGAGCCAGGAGAGCACGACCAAGCCCCCCTTGATGAAGCCGAGGGCGAGGCCCACCAGCGCCCCCAACACGACCACCGCGAAGACCACGAGGTCGGTGATGTTGAAGCCAAAGACATCCATTGCCTAACGGCGCCCGGCCGCGACGGTCGACCGGGCGTTGCGTCTAACGCGCTTCGGAGAAGCACCGAACAACGCGGCGAGATCCCGCAAGTGGTCGACTTCGCGCACCTCGAGCCCGGCCTTGCGCCCCGGCCGCGACGCCCGCCGCCGCTTGGGGACGACCGCCCGCGTGAAGCCGAGTTTGGCCGCCTCCTTGAGACGGGCCTCGCTCTGGCCAACCGGGCGCACCTCGCCGGAAAGGCCGACCTCGCCGAAAAACACGGTTTCGGGCGGGGACGCAGCATCCGAGAGCGACGATAGCAACGCCGCCGCCACGGCGACGTCCGCCGCCGGCTCGGAGATCCGCAGCCCTCCGGCAACATTCAGGTAGACATCATAAGCCGACAGTGCAAGGCCGCAGCGCGCGTCCAGCACCGCCATCACCATCGCCAGCCTTGCGCCGTCCCAACCGACCACGGCGCGGCGCGGCGTGGCGAGGGACGTGGCGGCCACCAGCGCCTGGATTTCGACGAGCACCGGGCGGGTCCCCTCCATGCCGGCGAAGACCGCGGCGCCGCTGACCTCGCCTTCGTGTTCGCCGAGGAACAGGGCCGAGGGGTTGGGCACTTCGATGAGACCGGCGTCGGTCATCTCGAACACGCCGATCTCGTCCGTGGGACCGAAGCGGTTCTTGACGGCGCGCAGGATGCGGAACTGGTGGCCCCGTTCGCCCTCGAAGTACAGCACCGTATCGACCATGTGCTCGAGCACCCGCGGGCCGGCGATCAGCCCTTCCTTGGTGACATGGCCCACCATCAGAACCGTGACGCCGCGCCGCTTGGCGACGCCCATCAACGCTTGCGCGCTGGCGCGCACCTGCGCGATGGTGCCGGGGGCGGAATCGAGGGCGTCGACGTACATGGTCTGGATCGAGTCGATGACCACCACGCCGGGGCCCCGCGCATCGTCGAGGGTGGCGAGGATGTCGCGCATACTGGTGGCCGAAGCGAGCCCCACCGGCGCTTCGGCGAGGCCGAGGCGCAGCGCCCGCATGCGCACCTGCTCGATCGATTCCTCGCCGGAAACATAGGCGCAGCCCAGCCCGTCCGCGCCCCCATCCGCGGCGAGGGCCGCCGCCGCCTGCAAAGACAGGGTGGATTTGCCGATGCCCGGGTCACCCGCCACCAGCACCGTGGATCCCGCAACCAGGCCGCCGCCGCACACCCGGTCGAACTCCGCAATTCCCGTGATCCGCCGGGGCGTGGGGGCGCTTTCGCCGCGCAAAGGGTGGAACTCCAGCCTGCGGCCCTTGCCGGATGCGAGCGATTTCGGCAGGGCTTCGCTTCGCGGCTCTTCGATCACCGTGTTCCAGGCGCCACAGGCGTCGCAGCGTCCCATCCATTTGCGGTGAACCGCGCCGCAATCCTGACAGACGTATTGTGCCGCCGCGCGCGCCACCCTACACCGCCCCCTCCGCGGCGAAGCGGGCGAAGCCCGTGTGGCTTTGCAGCGCCAGCACCATGCCGGTGAAGATCGCGGTCAACCCCACCACCGGCAGCGAGTAGTACCCGATGTCCACCATCTGGCGCCCGATCAGGCTCGGGTAAAAGGGCGGGCGCACACAGTGCGAGAGCGCCAGCGCCGTGAACAGCCCCACCCGGCCGACGGCCTCGAGGAAGTTGAGGAATACGTGACCGACGGCGGCAAGGATGCGCATGGTCAGTTGACGCCGCCTGTAACGCTGCCCAGGTGGATGCGGTGGAACCTTCGGCCCAGGCCCGTCAGAATCTCGTAGCCGATGGTGCCGGCGTCCGCGGCCAGGGCGTCGACGGGGTGATGATCGCCGATCAGCTCGGCAAAGGCCCCGGGTGCGGCCCGCTCGGGGGCAACGTCCGAGACATCCAGAGTGATCAGATCCATCGAAATGCGTCCCACCACAGGCACCCGGGTCTCGCCGATATACGCGCTGGCGCGGTTACTCAGGGCATGGAGGTAGCCGTCGGCGTAACCGACCGCGACCGTGGCGATTCTACCCTTCGCGTGCACGCGGTGGGTCGCACCATAGCCAACGGTCATGGGGCTGTCAACGTGACGCACTTGAAGGATTTTCGCTTGTAAACGAACGACTTGCGCCATGGGATTGGGGGCACCGGTCTGGGGCGCGAGACCAAAAAGCGCGGCCCCCGGCCGGGCGAGGTCGAAGTGATAATCGGCGCCCAGGAAGATGCCGGAGGAGTTGGCCAGGCTCCCCGGGGCGCCGATTTGCGGGCTCAAGCGGGCGCGCGCGTCGATGAAGGCCGCAAGCTGCTCGGCGTTCAGGGGATGATCGGGTTCGTTGGCGCAGGCGAGATGGCTCATGAGGTAACGCACCTCGATCCCCGCAAGTCTCTCGGGCGACGCGGCGAGCGCCCCGACCTCCCGCTCCTCCAGCCCCAGGCGCCTCATGCCCGTGTCGATATGAAGGATCGCCGGCAACCTTGGCGCGCCCTCCCCGGCGCCTTTGCCGCGGCGCAGGCCGCGGGCGAACGCCGAATAGGCTTCGGTCTGGCCGAGGTCGTTCAAGACCGGGACCAGGCGGTATTCGGCGAAGGTCGGGGCGGTGGCGGCCGTCACGCCGTTGAAGACATGGATCGCCGCGTCGGGCAAATGGCCGCGCAGCGCCACGCCCTCTTCCACGTGGGCGACGAAGAACTCCCTGCAGCCCGCGGCCGAGAGCGCGGGCGCGACCTCGGCCATGCCCAGCCCGTAGGCGTCGGCCTTGACCACGGCGCCGCACCTCGCGCCCTCGAGGCGCCTCTCGAGGGTCCGGTAATTCGCGGCGATGGCGTCCAGGTCGATGGTGAGCACGCCGCCCGCGCGCTCACGGCCGGGCTCAGAAGGGGACATCCGAATCGGAGACGCGGTCCTCCGGCTCGTAATTCTGAAATTGCGTGAACTTGCCTTCGAAGCGCATCCTTACATTGTCGATGGGACCGTTGCGCTGCTTTGCCACATTAACTTCCGCCAGGCTATGCACCTGATCCATCTTCGCCCGCCACGAGTCGTGCTTGTCGGTGCCCGCTTCCGGCTCCAGGCGGGAGAGGTAGTATTCGGCGCGGAAGATGAACATGACCACGTCGGCGTCCTGCTCGATGGCGCCGGATTCGCGCAAGTCGGCAAGCTGCG
>CBESNX010000196.1:0-3513 GCA_965531025.1 uncultured bacterium | reverse complement strand
GGCGATGATCATGGGGGCGGCGATCGCGGCTGGTGAAGGCGCCGCGGGCGGCTGTGCTCATGGGGCCTGGGCCTCCGCGCGAATGCGCGCGCCAAGCCCGTTCATGAGATCGACGAACCCCGGGAAGCTCGTGTCGATCACGGAGCCGTCGTCGATATGCACCGGCCGTTTCGCCGCCGCGCCCAGGACGAGAAACGCCATGGCGATGCGGTGATCGAGCCGGCTCATGATCCGCCCGCCGCCGGGCGGCGGGCCGCCGGCGCCATGAACGGTCAGGCTGTCTTCGGTCTCTTCGACCCTCACGCCGCAGGCGGTCAGTCCCTCGGCCACGGCGCCAAGCCGGTCGCTTTCCTTGACCCGGAGCTCGGCGAGGCCGTGCATGATGGTGGCGCCCTCGGCGCAGGCGGCGGCCACCGCCAGGACCGGATATTCATCGATCATGGAGGGCGCGCGCTCGGGCGGCACTTCGATACCGTTGAGCGCGCCCGCGCGCACGACGAGGTCGGCGACCGCTTCCCCGGCCACCTCACGGCGGTTCTCGAAGGCGATGTCCGCCCCCATTTCCTT
The DNA here is from genome assembly GCA_965531025.1 of uncultured bacterium. Taxonomy (GTDB): domain Bacteria; phylum Pseudomonadota; class Alphaproteobacteria; order SMXQ01; family SMXQ01; genus CBESNX01. The sequence continues at coordinate 2,946 of CBESNX010000196.1, read as the reverse complement.
GAGCGTTTCGTAGAGTCCGATGCGCGACGGATTCACCCCGACGTCGCGCAGGGTGATCTCGGAGCCGGGCACGAGGAGCGCCGCAACGGCGGGAAAGGCGGCGGAGCTGGGATCGCCCGCCACGCGGACCTCGCGGCCCACGATTTCCGGCTGGCCCGTGAGCGTGATCGCGCGCCCTCTCCCATCGAGGTCCTCGACCAGGACATCGACGCCGAAATGGCGCAACAAGAGCTCGGTGTGGTCGCGCGTTGCCTGGGGCTCGATCACGGTGGTCCGGCCCGGCGCGTTGAGTCCCGCGAGCAGGATCGCCGATTTGACCTGGGCCGAGGGCACCGGCATGTGGTAGGTGACGGGAACCGGGCTGTCCGCGCCGATGACGGCAAGCGGCAGGCGAACCCCGCGGCGCGCGATGAACCTCGCCCCCATCTGCTGCAAGGGCGCGGTAACGCGGGCCATGGGCCGCGCGCAGAGGGACTTATCGCCCGTGAAGTGGCAGGTAAAGGGATGGCTCGCCGCCAGTCCGATCAACTGTCGCGTGCCGGCGCCCGAATTGCCCATATCGAGCACCCGATCGGGCTCCGCCAGGCCGCCGACGCCGACTCCTTCCACCCTGCAGACACCGTCATCGCCGCGCGCGACCTCCGCCCCCAGGGATTCGAGGGCGGCCGCGGTGCGAAGCACGTCCTCGCCTTCGAGCAGGCCGTGAACCGTGGTCTCGCCGATGGCGACTGCCCCCACCATCAAGGCGCGGTGCGAAATGGACTTGTCACCGGGGACGCGGACATCCCCCTTGAACCCGCGCGACTCGCCGGATATCAGCGGCGTTGCCATGATGCCTGCCGAATTTCACTCAAAATCGCCGGAAGGGCTGTCCGGCATCTCCTGCCCTGCTCTATCATATCTTGGCCGACCTGTCTTGCGGCCCCGTCGTGCGGCGCGCACGAGGGCCGGACCCCGTCATCGGCACACGCCGGGAGCTCCGACCGGCGAAGGGCGCGTGCGGGAAGAACCCCCCATGCCCCTTGCGGGCAAATTTGCTTTTGACAGGCGCGCCCGATCATGACAATTGGCATTTGAACCGTGAACGCCAACCGAAGTGTAGGTCGGAGGGTTGGGGGTGGCAAAACCGGAATGGGGGACCAAGCGCACCTGTCCCCACTGTGGCGCACGATTCTACGACTTGAGGCGTGAGACGATCGTGTGCCCAAAGTGCGACACGCCCTATGACGCGCAAGTCGATGCCAAGCCAAAGCGTGTCCGCGTCCTCACCGAGAAGAAAGCGGAGGCGGGCGAACTCCTCGCCGAAAATCCCGCAACAGATCTCGCCAAGGATCGCAAGAAGAAACCGGACATTACCGTCCCAAGCGAGAACGAAGACTTCGAGGACAGTGAGTTGAAGGACGTCGAAGTTCTCCAAGAGGTGGAAAGCGACAAGGCAGAGGACATCATAGAAGATGCCTCCGAACTCAGCGAGGACGAGGTTGACATGGCCGAAGTGATCGAAAATGTGGATGAAGAGAAGCGGCCCTAGGGCCGTGAATCAGGGATTCGCCGAATGATTGGAGCGTCGGAAATCCGCGCCTTGGGCCCCGGGGCGCGCCCCCCTTGGTTCGATATGCAGCCCGATTTCTTGGGCGATCTTCTCAACCGGGCTGCGGCGTGGCGCCGGGATCGGCCGCAAGGGACCTCCGAGGGCCGCGGCGGCCGGCGAGGGAATGATTGGTCATAGCGGGCGCCAGGCCACCGTCGAATAGGGGTCATGGTACATGTTGCCGAATTTCACCCGTCTCTCGGTCAGAATTTCTATGGTCCCTTTTTCGGCCAGCGATCTGAGCGCCGGCAAAAACCCGTTCAGGTAATTTCGGTGGGTGTGGTACTTGATCGCCACGTCATCGGCAAGCACGTCCCGGTCGTAAAGCTCCAGCAGCGGTTCGAGATGAAGGCACAGCGCCGGTTTCTTCCTCACGAGATACCTCAGGAACGGCTGGTAGCCGTTGCCGAGCTGTTCGAGGGCGAGCGCGGTCACCACCGCGGTTTCCCGATCGAGGGGGACCGCCCCCGTCGGATCCAGCATGTTGAACACATATCCCCCGATCGGCCGGTTCAGGCTTGCGGCAATTTCGCCGAGCATGTCGAGGGACGGTCGGGCCCAGTCACAGCCGATGAGCTCCTTGTCCGGATAGAGCCGCGCCAGAATGTAGAGATTCAGGCCGGTGCCGCAGCCGAACTCCACGATTCTCGAATATCCTTTCAGGAAATGGCCGAGGATGGCCTTCCTGACGATCAAGCTGAGCTTGAACTCGAACAGGGGGTCGTCGCTGACGACGTAGTTTCCGCCGAGTCTGCTGGCGGGCAGGAGCTTGTGACGCTGGGGCGAGAGAACCTCGGCGGAGACGCCCTGTTCCCTGACAAGGTCCCGTATTTTGCCCCAGCCGCGCACCCAATGGGACGGGTCGTTTTTCCCGGCGGCGCGGAGTTTCCCCCCTTCGATCGTCTGCAGCACATCCAACACGATCCGGTCGCGTTCGCGCCCCGCAAGCACCCTGTATTCGAGGTCGGGAAAGGGAAAGACCGAAGATTTCCTCTTGAGCGCCGCAAGCGGTACGCCGATGATCTCCGAGAATTCCCTGGGCGTTATGGTTTGCATCACGAACTATCTGTCGGGCGGTGGCAATGGCGGCAACGAACGCTTCGGGGTGAGACGGCGCGAGCACTCCCCGGCCCGGTCCTTGTCTGTCGACGCCACTTCGAAGGCCAACCTTAAATCAGCGCCGGGCGCCGCGAAAGGGCCGCGCACGAGCGGACCCATGTTCGCGGCGGGCGGGGCGCCTTCGTGCGGCTGCCTATTCTTGCGATCCTCAGGGATGTCTGATAGGTAAAGCCTCAGATCCCGGGGCCATAGCTCAGTTGGGAGAGCGCTACAATGGCATTGTAGAGGTCGCCGGT
>CBESNX010000195.1:0-3539 GCA_965531025.1 uncultured bacterium | reverse complement strand
AACCCGGCCCCGCGCCGCTTTCCTTTGCGCTTTTCCTGCTTTTTCCGCCGTAATTTTCGCACCCGCGGACCGGCCCGCGGCGCGAAGCGTGGATGTCAACGGGATGGCCCGGCGCGCCTCAATGCGCTAAGTTCCCTTCATGGCGGAATACAGACTCAGGCTGTCCCCGCTTCTGAAAAGCTTATCGGCGCGGCTCCTGGTGCTGACGATTTTCTTCGTCATGCTCGCCGAGGTGCTGATTTACGCGCCCTCCGTCGCGCGCTTCCGTCTGGTCTATCTCCAGGAGCGCATCGGCGCGGCCCACCTCGCCACCCTGGCCCTCGAGGCGAGCCCCGACCACATGATCAGCGAGGAGCTGGAGGGCGAGTTGCTCGACCACGTGCAGGCGCACGGCGTCGTGTTGCAGAAGCCGAAGTCGAAAGCCCTCATGCTCAGCTCCAAGATGCCACCCGAGGTCGACGCCTATTTCGATCTGCGCGAAGCGAACTTTATCGGCCTGATCATGGAGGCCTTCGTCACCCTTGCGCAGGACGAAAACAGGATCTTAAGGGTCAGGGGATTGGCGCCCAAGGACCCGGACGTGATCGTCGAGGTGGTCCTCGACGAGACGCCGATGCGCCTGCAAATGTACGGCTATTCCCAGCGCATCCTGGCGCTTTCCATCGTGATCTCGCTGATCACGGCGGCGCTGGTCTACTTCAGCCTCCAGTGGCTCATGGTCGCGCCCATGCGGCGGATTACCGCCAGCATGGTGAATTTTCGCGAGAAACCCGAGGATCCCGGGCAGGTGATCGGCGCCAGCGCGCGCAGCGACGAGATCGGCGTCGCCCAGCGCGAGCTCGCGACCATGCAGACGGGCCTGCGCGCGGCGCTCAAACAGAAGCACAGGCTGGCCGCCCTCGGCGAGGCGGTGAGCAAGATAAACCACGACCTGCGCAACATCCTCGCCACCGCGCGGCTGGTCTCGGACCGATTGAAAAAAAGCGACGACCCGGAAGTCAAACGCACCACGCCGGTCCTGGTGAGCGCGATCGACCGGGCGGTGACGCTGTGCACCCGGACCCTGGATTTCACCCGCGCCGAGCCCGAGCTGGAGCCCTCGCGCTTCAACCTGCATGAGCTCGCCGCCGACGTGCGGGACTCGGTGGCGCTGATCTCGGAAGAGGGGGGCGCGGCGCTGGACAACGAAGTCCCCGGCGATATCGAGGTTTACGCCGACCGGGATCAGCTGTTCCGGGTGCTCGACAACCTCGGCAAGAACGCCGTCGAGGCCGGGGCCGACAGGATTACGCTGACGGCGCGCAAGGAGCCGGCGGCGGAGGACGGCGGGCTCATGGTGATCGAGGTCGCCGATAACGGTCCGGGCCTGCCCGAAGCGGCGCGCAAACACCTGTTTCAGCCCTTCACGGGATCGGCGCGCCCGGGCGGCACCGGCCTCGGGCTGGCCATCGCCCGGGAGATCATGCGCACCCACGCGGGCGACATCGAGCTGGTTACGACCGGCGAGACGGGCACGACCTTCCGGCTCACCCTGCCTGTGGTGAGCGAGGCCGAGGCCGGCAAAAACGGCAGGCCCCAAAGGCCCCGCGAGGCCGCCGGCTGACCCTTGCCGGCGGCACGGACCGCCGTTCTTTCCGCGAGGGGGGCCTGTTCCGCGGGAGCGCCTGCGCGGCGCCGCAATTCCCTCAGTCCCCGAGCGCCACGCCTTCGCGCCTGGGGTCGGCCCCGCCGTAGAGCCTCGAGCCCGCAACCGCGATGCCCTGAAGACCGCTGGTCAAGGGCCGGATCGTGACGTCGTGCCCCCGCGCTTGCAGCGCCACGGCGAGGGCGGTGAGCGCCGTGCCCTTCTCGAGATCGGTCCTTCTGTTGCGGTTCACGTGGTTGGGCAGGCTGATCGCCCGCTGGATGTCGAGGCCCCAGTCGAGGACCGCGATCAGGGTCTTGACCACGTAGGCGATGATGCGGAACCCGCCCGGGGAACCCACGGTGAGCACCAGCTTGCCGCCGTTATCGAAGACGAGGGTGGGAGACATGCTCGAGCGCGGGCGCTTGCGGGGAGCGGGCCGGTTGACCGTGGGCGCGCCGCCGATCAGCGGGCGGAAGGTGAAATCCGTGAGCTGATTGTTGAGCATGAAGCCCCGCACCATGAGCCGGGAGCCGAAGGGGCCGCCGACGGAGCTCGTCATGGCCACGGCGTTGCCGTCTGCATCGATCACGCTGAGGTGCGTGGTGGAGGGGGCCTCGAAGTCCTCGGCCGGGGCCGGCCGCGAAGCGCCGCGGCGTTCGGGCTTGCCGGGCTCGGCCTTGCCCATGCTGCGGGCCGGCGAGATCAGCGCCGAGCGCGCCGCGATATAACCCGGATCGAGGAGGGCTTGGACCGGCACGCGCACGAAGTCGGCATCCGCAAGGTAGGCGTAACGGTCGGCATAGGCGAGCCGGCTCGCCTCGGAGATGAGATGCACGGCCTCGAGCGATCCCGGCGCCAACGATGCGAGGTCGAAGCGCTCCAGAAGCCCCAGGATCTGAAGCGTGGTGACGCCGCCCGTGCTCGGCGGTCCCATCCCGCACACGAGCCAGACGCGGTAGGGGGCGCAAACCGGCGGGCGCCCTTTCGCTTCGTAGGCCGCGATGTCGGCCTCGGTCATGGGGGCGGGGTTTCTTTTGGCGTTCTTGACCGTGGCCGCGATGTCGCGGGCGATGTCCCCGGAATAGAAGGCGTCCGCCCCTTTCTCCGCGATCAAACGAAAAGCTCTAGCAAGCGGCGCATTCACCAGCATCGTGCCCACGGCCTTGGCTTCGCCCTTTTCATCGTAGAAGTAGGCCCGCGCCACCGGGAAGTCTTTGAGGTGGCGGTCGCGTCGGATCGACCTGTGGAGCCGCGGGGAAATCGCGAATCCCTTTTCGGCGAGCGCAATGGCGGGCGCGAACAGGCTCTTCCAGGGAAGCCTGCCGTGCTTGCGGTGCGCGAGTTCCAGCATGCGCAAGAGCCCCGGAACGCCGACCGCAAGGCCGCCCGCGCGCACGTTCTCCCGCCTTTTCACGCCGCCGTCAGGGTTGAGGAACATCTCCTCGGTCGCCGCCCCGGGGGCGGTTTCCCGGCCGTCGTAGGAGAGGATCTCTCCCGCCCCGGCGTCGAAATGGACCAGGAACCCGCTGCCGCCGATGCCCGAGGATTGGGGCTCCACCAGATTCAGCACCATTTGCATGGCGATCGCCGCATCGAGCGCGCTGCCGCCGGCGCGCAGGGTCTCAAGACCCGCTTTTGACGCCAGCGGGTTCGCCGCCGCCGCCATGTGCCGGCTCGCCTCGGCGGGCGGGCGCGCGCCGGGGCCGGCAGGCCCCGCATCGTCCGCCGCCGGCGGCGGCGGAGCCGGCGGCCCGCAAGCGGCGAGGAGCAAAAGAAGGGCGATTGAGACGTCCCGCCGCCATAAGGGCACGGACCGCTTTTCCGTCATTCGGCCCTCAAGGTTGCCAGCCAACGCCTCCCCCATCGCTTGCCCCGGATGATGCTCGGGCCCGCCATCATACCCGCCATCATA
>CBESNX010000194.1:0-3539 GCA_965531025.1 uncultured bacterium | reverse complement strand
AGGTCGCGATCCAGCGTAACGCCGGGATGCGACCGGCCGTTGCGGAGGCGGTAGACCTGGAGGTTCTCGAGCACACGTTGCACGTAGTCCCGGGTCTCGCCGAACGGGATCAGCTCGATCCAATCGATGACGTCTACGTCCCTCCGGCGGGGGTCGCCGTTGGCGCGCAGCCACTTGCGCACGCGGGCCGGTCCCCCGTTATAAGCCGCGAGCGCCAGCACGTAGGACCCTGCGAACGCATCGAGCAGGCTCGCGAGATAGGCGATGCCGAGCGTCATGTTGTATTCGGGGTCCGCGGTCAGCTTGCGGGTCGCATATCCGAGTTTCAACCGCCGGGCCACGATGCGGGCCGTCGACGGCAGGAGCTGCATGAGGCCGCGGGCGCCGGCGTCGCTGATGGCGTCGATATCGAAAGCGCTTTCCTGGCGCAGAAGCGCAAGCAGCAGCTCCGCTTCGAGCCCGTTGCGGTCGCGCGGGAGGGGATAGGCCGGATAGGCGGCGCCCAAAAGCTGGACGCCGCGCCTTGCCGACCTCTTTGCCGCCGCGAGCGCCAGATCGGGGCGGTTCTGGGACGCAGCCAGGGAAGCAGTGAGCGCGTGCTCCACCGGGGTTCGCGCCTTCTTGTTGAGGTGCAGGATGAACCGGCCGAGATGTTCCCTGTCCGCGCTCAGCCTCAAGAGTCTCGCGGCCTTTACGAGCTCGTTGTTCTCGAACGCTTCCGCCTCTTGCGCGCCCGGCAGTGGGTCCTGCGGAACGACCGGTAAGGCCTTTCCGTCGAGGCGCGCCTCGGCGAGCTGGCCGTAAAAGGTGGTGAAGTGCCGCGCCGCCTTGGCGTACCACTCCTGGGCCAATACGCTCTCACCTGAGGCCTCGGCCGCGCGGCCGGCCCAATAGGCGCCGCGCGCGAGGCTGATGGGAAAGCGCACGTTCTCGTAGAGGGCGGTGAAATGGTTGAGCGCGTCCTCGGAATCTTCGAGGAAGCGTAACGCGATCCAGCCCGCGAGCCATTCGGCCTCGGCGAAGGTGGCGCCGCTTGTCTGGCCGTGATCCTTGGCCAGCCGATAGGCGAGGGAAATCTCGTCCTTGCGCAGCGCGCGGCGGACCAGTATGCCGCGTTCGGTCCACCACGCGCCGGGTCTCACGAGATTCTGCGGCGGGGTTTCGAGCAGCGCCCGGGCGTCCTCGTCGCGCCCCTTGCGCCGGCGCCAGCGCAGCCGTTCGTAAACCAGGCCGGGGTCGTCGATCAGCTCCCCGGGCACCTTCCGGATCGCCGAATCCACGCCGCCCCGGAACCGGCGCAGCCTGATCCGCGCCACGGCCAGCGCCCGCCGGCCCGCCGCGACCCGGCGCAACATGCGCCGCGCCTCCCAGCTCCTGCCGTCCCACAGAAGGCGATCGAGCCGCTGGACGTGATCCTCTTTGCGCAGGAATTTGCGGTAGCGCCGCAAGAAATCGCGCTCCTGTCTTCTCGGGAAGTCGCCGTTGACCCAGGTCTCGCGCAAAAGGGCCGTCGCCTGCTCCCGCTTTCCGGTTGCGAGCAGCGCCCTGGCAAGGTGCATGCGGCCCTTCACGGTCCGGGGTTCGTACCGGGAAAACCAGGCGAGGACTTCCCCATCCGGGATGCTGTCCGCCAACGCCTCTTCGGCGTTGCGCTCGAGCAGGCGCTGGTCCGGCCAGTCGGGATTCTGTTCGATGAACGCGGTGATCTTTCCGAAGCGCGCCCTGGTCTCCAGCCGGGTGTAATCGATCCAGGCGACGATCTTGGAAAGCAGCGGATCGTTGCCGCGCGACGCCAGGGCGTAGGCGGCGGCCCAGTCCTCCGCCTCGATGGCGGCGAAGACCTGGGCCTGGAACCGCTCGACCGGCGGTGGATGGGGCACGGCGAAAATGTGCGACGCCTCGGCGCGAAGGGCGGCGGCCTGAAGGGCCGCGCCGAGCGCACACAGTATGAACAGCCGCGTCTTCAGCCTTCTGCCCCCGCGCGTGATTAAGGAACGCGTGAGAAGGAAACGGATCCCAAGCAACCTTCGCCTCCGGTTGCGTATTGTAAGTGGCGCCGCCCCTCTCAACAAGTGGCGCGCCGGGCGGGGAGTTTTTGCCTGGATGTGATGCCCTCACCGGGTGCGGCGCTTGCTCTTCTTGCCGCCACGCCGTTCTGGGGTTATTTTCGGTCCAGAAATTCCGGCCTTATCAGGAGTTCGCCATGTTCAAGGGATCCTTCACCGCCCTCATCACTCCGTTCAGGGACGGGAAGGTCGACGAGAAGGCGTATCGCTCGCTTATCGAGTGGCAGGTCAGAGAGGGCACCCACGGGTTGGTGCCCTGCGGGACCACCGGCGAATCTCCGACATTGAGCCACGACGAGCACATGCGGGTGACGGAACTGTGCCTCGAGGTCGCGGCGGGAAAGGTGCCGGTCATTGCCGGGACGGGGTCGAACTCGACGGAAGAGGCGGTCTTGCTCACCCGCCACGCCAAGGAAGCCGGGGCGGATGCCGCGCTGATGGTCACCCCGTACTATAACAAGCCGACCCAGGAGGGGTTGTACCGCCACTACAAGGCGGTCGCCGACGCGGTGGATATTCCGATCCTGATTTACAACATCCCGTCCCGCTCGGTGGTCAACATGTCGGTGGCGACCATGGCGAGGCTCGCCGAGCATGCCAACATCGTCGGCGTCAAGGACGCCACCGCGGACCTTGCGCGCCCCGCCCTCATGCGCTTAGCCAGCGGCCCCGACTTCTGCCAGCTCTCCGGCGAGGATGCGACGGTCGTCGCCTTCCTTGCCCAGGGGGGGCACGGCTGCATCTCGGTGACCTCGAACATCGCGCCGCGGCTGTGCGCGGACATGCACAATGCCTGGATGGCGGGCGAGCTCGCGAAGGTGACGGAGATCAACGATCGCCTCATGCCGGTCCATAGCGCCATGTTCGTTGAGACCAGCCCCGGTCCGGTGAAATACGCCGCGAGCCTTCTCGGGCTGTGCGGCGACGAGCTGCGCCTGCCGCTTTGCCCGATCTTGGACTCGTCCAAGAAGGTGGTGGGGGACGCCCTGACCGCGGCCGGCCTTCTCAACTGATCCCGCGATGGCGCGCGGCGCCCTGATCGCGGGCAAGATCGCGGCCCAGAATCGCAAGGCCCGCCGCAACTACTTCATCGAGGAAACGCTGGAGGCCGGCATCGCGCTTCTCGGCACGGAAGTGAAGTCGCTGCGCCAAGGCCACGGCAGCCTGACCGACGCTTACGCCGCCGATAGGGGCGGGGAGCTCTATCTGTTCAACGTCCATATCCCGGAATACCGGCACGGCAACCGGCAAAACCACGCCCCGCGCAGGCCGCGCAAGCTCTTGTTGCACAAGCGCGAACTCAACCGGCTTCTGGGATCGATCAGGCGCGACGGCATGACCGCGGTGCCGCTCTCGATTTATTTCAACGAGCGCGGACTGGCCAAGGTCGAGCTTGGTCTGGCCAAGGGCAAGCGCAAATACGACAAGCGGGCCGCGGAGAAGGAGCGCGACTGGCGGCGGGAAAAGGCGAGG
>CBESNX010000193.1:0-3541 GCA_965531025.1 uncultured bacterium | reverse complement strand
GAACGAATCACGCTTGTCAAACCGGGTGGGTACCGAAACGAACCCATTTCCGCACAAGCGGATCGTCGGGCCGGAACCCGCGGGTCCGCCGGCGGAGGGAATGGCGTTCTCAGAGGGGTCTTCCGTACTCTCGGATTGGGTAGGGAGCGTTGGATACAGAACGCTATTGCGCCTCGAGCGCCCTGCGTCCCTTCTCGGTCAGCCTGCAGACCAGCCAATCGGGTTTGAGCGGATTCGAAAACCAGGGCTTGGCCCAGCCCCGTTCGATGCAGCACCGCACGGTGCGGGAATTGACGCGCTGGCCGAAGCGGTCGAACAGCGGCAGCTTGCCGCCCGGCTGGATCAGGCCGCGGATGAGCCAGCCGCGCTGGGCGAGGGTCGGCTTGGCCCTGGGGCGCAAAAGGGGGCGCGAAGGGGGGCGCACAGGGTGGCGCGAGGGGTGACGCGAGGGCCGCGCCGGCCCGATTTCCACCGCGGCGCGCGTCCGCGCCGGGTCAACGGCGTTCGGCCTTGCGCTACCCATCGGTGGAACGTCCTTCGACGTCTCGAGACGTTCCCGTTGCTCCGGGCTCTTCCGTCACCGTCCCCTCCCGGCGATCGTCATCGGCAACAAGTGACTCTCTCTTCTATTCTAGAGTAGATTCGCTTGCAGTGCCACCCCGAGGCGCCCGCGCGCCCGGCGCCGCGCTACGAAAGCCAACTCAACTTCGCCCAACAGAGATGAAATTCGCGTTTCTCTACGTCACGGTCGGCAACACCGACGAAGCCGCAAAAATCGCCCGCGCCCTTGTCGATGCGCGGCTCGCCGCCTGCGCCACCATTGTTGACGGCGCAACCTCCATCTATTGGTGGGAGGGCAAGGTCCAGGAAGAGGGCGAGGTCGTCCTCTTCGCCAAGACCCGCGAGGATCTGGTGGAGCAGGCGATCGCCAAGGTGCGCGAGCTTCACAGCTACAGCTGCCCGTGCGTCGTCGCCTTGCCCATCGCCCGGGGCAATCCCGCCTTTCTCGAGTGGATCGCGCGGGAAACCGCTTAAGCCCCCGGGGCCCATCGCGGAGCCGTATGAGCGGCCGCTTGCGCGAGGGCATTGTGCGTCGGGCCGGAATCGCCCTATAAGGGGTTTCGCGGCGCTGGGCGGGCCCATCGCCGCATATTTTGCTGAGATTCGTTGTGGCTGACCATGTCTGACCGTTCGGCGCGAATATCACTCTTTTTCTCCAACGTCGGCCACGCCTACGCGCATATCTTCATGCTGCTCTACCCGACGGTGGTGCTGGTGCTCGATCTCGAGTTCGCGCTCTCTTACGGCGGGCTTCTGAGCCTCGCGCTCCCCGGCTTCGTCCTGTTTGGCGCCGCGGCGTTGCCGGCCGGCTGGCTCGGCGATCGCTGGAGCGCGCTTGGCATGATGGCGGTGTTCTTCATCGGCACGGGCGGGGCCTCGGTCTTGACCGGCTTCGCCGCAACGCCGTGGCAGCTGGGGCTCGGCCTGGGATTGATCGGGCTGTTCGCTTCGATCTATCACCCCGTCGGCATCGCCTGGCTCGTGCGCAACGCGGCCCGTCGCGGAAGGGCGCTGGGGATCAACGGCATGTTCGGGGGAATCGGGATCGCGAGCGCCGCCTCCGTCGCGGGCGTGTTCACGCACTTGATCGGCTGGCGTGCCGCCTTCATCGTTCCGGGCGCGGTTTCGGTCGCGACCGGCGCGCTTTTCCTCTATCTGATTCGAACGGGAGCGGTGACGGAGGCCACGGCCGACCGCAAGCCCGCGCCCGAGCCGGCCCGCGCGGAGAGGACCCGGACCTTCTTCGTGCTGGCGGTCACGATCCTATGCGGCGGCTTGATTTTCCAGGCCCTGTCCGTGGCCCTGCCCAAGGTCTTCGACGAGCGCCTGAGCGTCCTCACCCAGGGCACGATCGTGGGCGTGGGCGGGATGGTGACGCTGGTCTATCTCTTCGGCGGTCTGGCCCAGATCGTCGGCGGGTATATGGCCGACAAGTACCCGCTGAAAATCGTCTACGTGGTTGCCTACGCGCTGATGGCGCCGGTTCTGATTCTGGCCGCCGGCGCCGCCGAATTGCCCCTTTTGCTGGCCGCGATGGCGGTGATTTTTCTCAACGTCGGCGCGCTGCCGGCGGAGAACAGCCTCTTGGCCCGCTACACGCCGGGCAGGTGGCGCAGCACCGCCTTCGGCGTCAAGTTCACCGTCTCCTTGGGCGTAAGTTCGCTCGGCCTGCCCCTGGTCGCCTTCATTTACGAGCTCGGCAACGGTTTTTACGCGCTGTTCATCACCTTGGGCGCGCTCGCCGCCATCGTCCTCGCGGCGGCCGCGCTTCTTCCCTCGGAAGTCAAAGCGGAGGCCGTCGCCGAGGCCCCGTCGCACCGGGCCAGCCCTGCCGAGTAGGCAAGCGTCCTTTCGTTGGCCTAGTATCACGTCCCGGAAACTCCATGCAAAAATACGCGCAGTCTTCCCACCTCATGCTTCGACAGGCTCAGCATGAGGTCACCTGAAGAGCACTGCAATTCGGCCTCACCCTGAGCCTGTCGAAGGGTGAGGGCGTCGCGCCGAACTGTGCCAATCAAACGCAATATTCTTCAACGAATTTCCGGGACGGCACACTAGGAACGAGAGGCATATTCCGAGTATCCTGATGACGGCGCGCGAATGGGCCTTTATGGCCGGAGGGGCGGCCAGCGAACATGACCGACACACCCGACAAACCCGAGGATCAGGCATCCGGTCAACCTCAACCTGACGAGGAAGCGCGCCCTCAGCTTCGCGAGGTGTCTCGGGACGAACTAAAGCGGATCCTTGAGGTTCATGAAAAGTGGTTGGAGTCGGAGGCCTGGTGGACCGTGCCGCTGACGCTTTTTGGCTTCTGGCTGAGATACCTGCCCCGTCACGAGTGGGGGGGCACCTGGATACACATCGTGCTTCTGGTGGCGTCCGTCGCCCTCGCCATTATTTTTTATCGCTCCGCCGCGCGAACGCTTCGAGGGGATGAGCCCCAGCCGTTCCCCTGGAAGACATTCTGGCGGGAGTTCCGCTGGAAAAGACTTTGGCGGGACAGGAGAGCCTATCAAAGCGCCGCCACTGTTCTTATCGGCGTCGTGCTTTGGGCGCTCTCTTATGGTTCGATTAACGGCGTTCGCTCGTCCGAAGACTTACAACGCCGCTCAATGCCGGAACCTCCACCCCTAAAAGCCACGGACCTCCGCAGGCTGGTGCCGGATGCCTTCGAACTGATCGGCTACAAAACGTTTGCGGATCTCCGTGAGGCAGACCTATCGACAAAGTCCGAAAACTGGAGGGGCGCAGAGGACATTGCTTTGGTCAAAGGAGCCAATCTCAAGGGAAGCGACCTTCGGTACGCCGACGCCGTCCGCGCCTTTCTGGTAAAGGCTGACTTGCGCGATTCGAATCTCCATGGGGTCGACTTTCATTACGCTAACCTGCAGGGGGCCGACCTGACGGACGCCAAGCTCCAGAAGGCCGACTTTGGGTGGGCCAACCTCCAAGGGGCTGACTTTACCCACGCCAAGCT
>CBESNX010000192.1:0-3542 GCA_965531025.1 uncultured bacterium | reverse complement strand
ACCTGCTTGTAGCGGATGCGTCCTTGCGAATCGACGATGAAGGTCTCCGGCACCCCATAGACCCCCCAGTCGATGGCGACGCGCCCATCCCTGTCCGCGCCGATGCGCCAGTAGGGATTCCCCTGTTCCTTCAGCCACGCGCGCGCGTCCTCGGGCCTGTCCTTGTAGTTGAGGCCGAAGATCCTGACCTTCCTATCCCGGGCAAGGCGCATGAGGATCGGATGCTCCACCCGGCAGGGGAGGCACCAGGAGGCGAACACGTTGACGAGCGAAACCTGGCCCGTGAGGTCCGCGTTGGAGAACCCCTCGCCCAGGCGGGGCTCCGGCCCGGCAAGACCGGCGAGGGTGAATTGGGGCACCGGCTTGTCGATCAGCGCCGAGGGCACCACGTCGGGCCGGAGCGTGAGCCCCACGCCAAACGCCACGGCGACGGCCGCAAATAAGAGGACGGGAAGGACGTAGACGAGCCGCATGGCGCGATGCGCGAGCTTACGCGGTTGCGGGCCGTTCATCCGGCGACCTCGGGGCTGCGGCCCGGCGCCTGGCGCGGGCCGGCGCGCCGACGCGAAGCCGGCGGTCGGAGAGCGACACGAGCCCGCCCAACGCCATCAAAATGGCGCCGATCCAGATCCACGGCACCAAGGGGTTATGATAGACCCTGACGATCCAGCCGCCGCGCCCGTCGCCGTCGCCCAGCACGGCGTAAAGGTCGGCGAGCCAGGTGGTGTGGATCGCGGCTTCCGTGGTCGCCGAGTCGCGCACCGGGTAGAACCGCTTTTCCGGAATCAGCGTCGCGACCTCCCGGCCGTTGCGGGTCACCCGCAAGGTGCCGCGCCTGGCGGTGTAATTGGGCCCCTGGATCTCCTCCACGCCTTCGAAGGCGAGGCTGTAACCCGCGATCGTGACCGTCTCGCCGGGGCGCATGACGAGGATTTTTTCACTCTGCCAGGCGGAAGACGCGGTAAGGCCGGCAACGACGACCGCGAGCGCCCCGTGGGCCACGGTCCGGCCCAGATCCGCCCTCGGCAGGTGGCGCAGGCGCGCGAAACTGTCGGCAAGGGGAGCGCCAAATAGCCTGATCCGCTGCGCCAGTTCCACGAACGTGCCGGCAAACAGCCAGGCGGCCAGCCCGATGCCCGCGACGGCGAGAGCCGGCCCGCCCTTCAGATACCAGGCGCCGAGCACGACGCCGAGGGCGGCGCCGAGTGCGAAGCGCAGCCTGCCGAGCACGCCCGCGAGGTCGCCCCGTTTCCAGGCCAGCATCGGGCCGACGGCCATGGCCGCGATCAGCGGCGCCATCAGGGGCACGAACGTGTCGTTGAAATAGGGCGCGCCGACCGAAACCTTGCCGAGGCCCAGCGCATCCAGGAACAGGGGATAGATGGTTCCCAGAAACACGGTGGCGGCGGCGGTGGTGAGCAACAGGTTGTTGAGCAGCAGCGATCCTTCCCGCGAGATCGGCGCGAACAGCCCGCCGGCCTTGAGCGACGGGGCGCGCATGGCGAAAAGCGTCAGCGACCCCCCGGCGACGATGACGAGGATGGCAAGGATGAAAAGCCCGCGGGCGGGATCGGTGGCGAAGGCATGGACCGAGGTCAGCACGCCGGAGCGCACGAGAAAAGTGCCAATCAGGCTGAGGGTGAAGGTGATGATGGCGAGCAGGATGGTCCAGCTTTTCAGCGCGTCGCGCTTTTCCACGACGATCGCCGAATGCAGAAGCGCCGTGCCGGCGAGCCAGGGCATGAAGGAGGCGTTCTCCACCGGGTCCCAGAACCAGAAACCTCCCCAGCCGAGCTCGTAATAGGCCCACCAGCTGCCCAGCCCGATGCCAAGGGTGAGCGCGCACCAGGCGCCCAGCGCCCAGGGCCTGACCCAGCGCGCCCAGGCGGGATCGACCCGGCCCTCGATCAACGCGGCGACGGCGAAGGAGAAGGTGACCGAAAACCCGACATAGCCGAGATAGAGGAAGGGCGGGTGGAAGGCGAGGCCGGGGTCCTGCAAGAGCGGGTTCAACCCGTTGCCGTCGGCGGGCGCCGGCAGGACCCGCAGGAAAGGGTTCGAGGTGAAGAGGATGAACAGCAGAAAGGCGGCCGCGATCAGCCCCTGAATCCCCAGCACGCGGGCGCGCAGGCTTGGCGGCAGGTTGGCGCCGAAGACCGAGACCATCATGCCGAACAGCGCCAGGATCAGGACCCAGAGCACCATCGAGCCCTCGTGATTGCTCCAAACGCCGCTGATCTTGTACAAAAGCGGCTTCGCCGAGTGGGAGTTCTGGGCGACGTTCGCGACCGAGAAATCGGAGACCACATAGGCGTACATGAGGCTCAAGAAAGCGATCGCGACGAAGGCGAACTGCCCCGTGGCCGCCGCTCGGCCGAGCGCCATGAAGGAGTGGTCGTTGCGCGCCGCCCCCATCAGCGGCACGATGCCCTGGACGGTTGCGAGCAGCAGGGCAAGCACGAGGGCGTAGTGGCCGATCTCCGGAATCACGGTTTCGACGCTCCCTTCCACCGGCCCGATTTTTTCAGCGCTTCCGCGACCTCGGGCGGCATGTAGTTCTCGTCATGTTTGGCGAGCACTGCGTCCGCCTGAAAGGTCCCGTCGGCGCCGAATGTGCCTTCGGCGACCACCCCCTGGCCCTCGCGGAACAGGTCGGGAAGGATGCCGCGATAGAGGACGGGGACCGCGTGCGTGAGATCCGTGACCCTGAACGTCACGGCGATGCCGTCGGCCGCGCGTAGTACGCTGTTTTCCTCGACCAGGCCGCCGATCCTCATGCGGCGGTCCTTGGCGATGTCTTTCTCAATGAGGTCCGTCGGCGTGAAGAAAAAGACGATGTTCTCCTCGAAGGCGTTAAG
Source organism: uncultured bacterium (assembly GCA_965531025.1). Classification (GTDB taxonomy): domain Bacteria; phylum Pseudomonadota; class Alphaproteobacteria; order SMXQ01; family SMXQ01; genus CBESNX01. The sequence continues at coordinate 684 of CBESNX010000192.1, read as the reverse complement.
CACAAGCGCCGCCGCGCCGCCCAGGGCGACCATGCCGGACAGGAGAAAATAAAGCCGGCGCTTTTTCCGGGTCACCGTCGATCCCCGTTGGCGTCGCTTGCGCCCTCATCGGCCGGGGCCTGGCGCTTCCCTGCGCCCCGGAGTTTCTTCAAGGTTTCCTCGCTCGCCCGCACGGACCTGAGGGATGCGAACAACAGCCCGACGAGGACGACGGCGGCGACGGCGAAGGCCGGCCAGACATAGATGCCGTATCCGCCCATCTCGAAATATGCCCTGATCGAGTCCATGCCCGGAACCCTGCCTCAGATCGCACCCGTGCGCCCGGTGCTCCCATTCATTCCCCTGGCGTCTTGGGCGCTTAAGTCCCACCGGGTTATGCCAAAGCGCCTGCCAACCATGTAAGCACGCCCTGTTGACACTTAAATGCCGGCGCCGGATCGAATGCGCGGATCATACGCGAGGAGCCCCATCGCCGGGGTTCCCTCATCGGCGCTGCTATCCCGATTGGGCGTGAGCTCCCGCGGTCCCTGGGGCGCCGCGCGGAGGGCTCATTTGGGTTTCGTCGCCTGCTCCAGGTAGGAGATGATGTTGTCGCGATCCGCTTTTTTCTTCAGGCCTCCGAAGGACATGCGGTTGCCCTTGATGAACCCCTTGGGTTTCGCGAGGTACTTGTCCAGCGTTTCG
>CBESNX010000191.1:0-3616 GCA_965531025.1 uncultured bacterium | reverse complement strand
TCGGACGATGCGCGATCGATGCGCCACGGGACCCGCCTCAGGATGCCGGGGCGGCCCTGGGGCGTGAGCCGGGGCGCCCTCGCTCGCCGCCATCCGGGGTCAGACGCCGCACCGGCCGGTCACCATCGGGCGGAACGCCGGATCCGGTTCAGCTTCCTCTCGAGCCTCGCGAGGTTGCGCGCCGCGTCCCCTTTTCCGGAGAGCGTCGCGTGCACCGCGTTCCAGAACCCGGCGCTCACCTGGTTATACCTGGCCCCCGTTATGCGCGACGGCCGCGCCACGGCACTGGTGATGGTGCCGTAAAGGCTGCCGAAGAACGGGTTGGCCGCAAGCACGTCCGGATCCTCATACAGGCCGGGGATGGTGGGATTGTACGATCCCTCAATCGCGCGGCGCTTCTGCTCCTCCCGGCCGGTCAGGTGCTTCACGAGGTCCGCCGCAACCTCGATGTTTCTCGAGTACTTCGAGACCGCCAGTTGCCAGCCGCCCAGGGCGCCGGTGTGCTTTCCGTCCGAACCGCCCATGGGCAGGGCCGCCACGCCGATCTTGCCCTTAATCGGGCTGTCGGGGCTGTTGCCCAGGGACCACGCGTAGGGCCAGTTTCGCATGAACACCGCGTTGCCCGACTGGAACACGGCGCGCGCCTCTTCCTCCTGGTAGTTGAGCACGCCCTTCGGGCTGATCGTGCCGACCCAGGAGGCGGCCATGTCGATGGCCCTGATCGCCTTGGGGTTGTTGACCGTCACCGTCCCGTCGCCGGCGACGATGGTTCCGCCCCCGTAGGAGTCGATCCATTCGAGGGCATCGCAGGTCAGCCCTTCGTAGGCCCGCCCCTGCCAGACGAACCCCCACATCTTGCTATTGCCCGCGGCGCGCTCGGCGTCCTGAACCTTCCTCGCCGCGGCGGTGAGCTCCGCCCACGTGCCCGGCACCTTTTGGCCGTACTTTTCGAGAAGATCCTTGCGGTAGTACAAGAGGCCGACGTCGGTGTACCAGGGCAGCGCCACGAACCGGCCGGCCACCGTGTTGTTCTCGATGATCGGCCGGAAGTGGGCCTCGAGCACGTCGGCGTTAACGTACCTCCTGAGATCGACGAAATGGGAGGCCAGTATGCCCGGCCAGATCACGTCGATCTGGAAGACGTCGACGTCCGGAGCCTTGGCCGCGAGAAGCTGCTGGTAGAGAGCCAGCCGCTCGCTCGTGGAGTTCGGCGTGGAAACGATCTTGACGGTGTGACCGGTCTTCCGGGCCCAGGCCTCGGCCCCCTGTTTGCAGAGTTCGAGCCCCCGGCCGACGGCGTCGCAGGAGAGCGCGATTTCGGCCGCGAAGGCATTGCGGGCGGTCACGATCGCGACCGCCAGTCCGAGGATAACGAGCAATCGTTTCATGATTCCTCCCTGGTGATTGTGGCGCTGCGCCGCCCTTGCGCTCAACGCCGCTTTTCCGCGCAGCCTAAGGAAATCACCAGGCGAGATCAACCGCGCCAGTCTGCGGGTGCTTGACCACCGGCGCGCTCAGACGTTCTCGGGGTTTGCCTCCGCGAGCCCCTCGCTGGCGAGCCCTTCGCCCACGAGATCCTCGCCCGCGAGCTCCTCGCCCAGGTCCTCGATCAGGGTCTTTCTGAGCTGATCGGCCTCCTGCTGGCGCGCCCACATCGCGGCGTATTGCCCGCCGCGGGCGAGCAGCGAGGCGTGCCGCCCGCGCTCGACGATCCTGCCCGCATCGAGCACGATGATCTCGTCGGCATCGACCACGGTGGATAAACGGTGCGCGATCATCAGCGTCGCGCGGTTCGACGAGATCTCGCTGAGCGAGGCCTGGATTTCCTTTTCCGTCCTCGAATCGAGGGCCGAGGTCGCCTCGTCGAAAACCATGATCGCGGGCCGCTTGAGGATCGTCCGGGCGATCGCGACCCGCTGTTTTTCGCCGCCCGAAAGCTTCAATCCGCGCTCGCCGACCCGCGTGCCGTAGCCCGCGGGCGAAGACGCGATGAAGTCGTGGATGCGCGCCAGCCGGGCCGCCGCCTCGATCTCCTCGCGCGACGCCCCGGGGCGGCCGTAGGCGAGGTTGTAAAGCACGGTGTCGTTGAACAGCACCGTGTCCTGGGGAACGATGCCGATCGAGTCCCTGAGGCTCCTTTGCGTGACGTTCCGGATGTCCTGCCCGTCGATGGTGATTTTCCCGCCGCTCACGTCGTAGAAGCGGAACAGCAGACGCGAGATCGTGGATTTGCCCGCCCCGCTGGGGCCGACGATGGCGACCGTCTTGCCGGCGGGCACCGTGAAGGACACCTCCTCGAGGATCCGCCGCGCCGGTTCATAGCCGAAGCTCACACGGTCGAAGACGATCTCCGCCCCGTTGATCTCGAGCGGCTTCGCGCCCGGGGCGTCCTTGATCTCCGCCGGGATGCCGATGAGGGCGAACATCACCTCCATGTCGGTCAGCGACTGCTTGATCTCGCGGTAGACGAAGCCCAAGAAGTTGAGCGGAAGATAGAGCTGCACGAGGTAGGTGTTGACGAGCACGAAATCGCCGATGCTCATGGCGCCCTTGACCACGCCCTGACCCGCCATGATCATCACCGCCGTCAGGCCGACCGCGATGATGCCGCCCTGGCCGACGTTCAGAAGCGAGAGCGAGCCCTTGCTCCACACCGCGGCGCGTTCGTAGCGCGCGAGCGCCTCATCGTAGCGCCGCGCCTCGTGCTCCTCGTTGCCGAAGTACTTCACCGTCTCGTAGTTCAAAAGACTGTCGATGGCCTTGGTGTTGGCCTCGCTGTCCATGGCGTTCATGGCGCGGCGGAACTTCAGGCGCCATTCGGTCACGGTCAGGGTGAAGACAATGTACGAGCCGATGGTGAGGAAGGTGACGGCCGCGAACCGCAAGCCGTAAAGGCGCCAGAGGATCGCGCACACGACCAGTATCTCGAGCAACGTCGGGATGATGGTGAACAGCATGAACGCGAGGACGAACTCGATGCCCTTGGTGCCGCGCTCGATGGCCCGGCTCAGTCCCCCGGTCTGGCGGTCGAGGTGGAAGCGCAGAGTCAGTTCGTGCAATTGCCGGAACACCCTGAGCGCCACGGTGCGAATCGCCCGCTGGGTGACCTTGGCGAAGACTGCGTCGCGCAGCTCGCCGGACACCACCGCGAGCAAGCGCAAAAGCCCGTAGGCGCCGATCAGCCCGAGCGGCAGCGCCAGCGTTTCCCCGGCCTCGACGGTCAGCACATCGACCGCGCCCTTGTACAGGATCGGCACCGACACATTGGCCGCCATGGCGCCGACGAGGAGCGCCAGGGCCAGCACCACCCGGGCCTTGAGCTCCAGCGGGTTCGCCGACCACAAATACGGCACCAGCGCCCTGAGCGCCCTGACATCGAGGCGGCCCGCGAGTTTTTGCGCCGGCTTGCCGCCGGCCGGCCCAGGCATTTGCGCCGGTGCGCTCTCAGCGGTCATTGGCTGTCTCGCCCGAGGTTCTCCTCGCCGCGTGAACCATCTCGGCTTTCATCTTCCGGGCATCTTCCGGGCGCGCGAACCCGCGCCGCGCCGCCGATCACCGCCGGCGCGATGCCGCCCCATTTCAGGAGCGCGATGATCCATGTCGGCATGGCATCCTC
>CBESNX010000190.1:0-3736 GCA_965531025.1 uncultured bacterium | reverse complement strand
CGATCCTTGATTAGCCGGAGCCCGCGGCGTTCGCGCCGGCCCCTTCAGCGGTGCAGGCCCTTAACGATGTCGAGGTAGTCGGCGTCCTCGGGCGCGATCAGGCCAAAGCGCACCAGGAAATCGATGATCACCAGGTTGCAGTTGAACTTGAACTCCCTCGTCTCGCGCACCGTTTGCGCGACCCGCTCGATGGGCCAAAGGTCAAACGCCGCGACCTCGCCGTCGGCGTTTTGCGGCACGAAATCCGCCGGCAGCTCGAGATCGAAGGCGAAGATCACGTCGAACCTCAAACCCTCGTCGGTTTCGCAGCAATAGGTGATGGCGCCGACCGGCACTGCGCGCGCCGCAAGCGCGGGCGGAATGCCGGCCTCGTCCGCCGCCTCCCTGACAAGCGAATCGCGGACGCCGATGCCGTACCCGATGCCCCCGGCGGCGATGTTGTCGAGCGCCGACGGGTAGGTCGGCTTGTCGCGGCCGCGCCGCGCGACCCACATTTCGAGCCCGTCGCCTTGGCGCACGAACCCGTTGAGATGCACCCCGTAGGCCCTGACGCCGAAAAGGGGCACCCCGGCGCGCTCCATCGTCATCAGCGGCTTGGCGCCGGGCCCGGCGGCGACGGCGTAAGGCTCGTCGCGCCAGCCCTTCACCACGCCCTCGGCGGCGAGGGCCCTGAGCACCCCTTCCATCGCCTTTGTGCGCCGGTCGAAGCTTTGAAGATGCGGCCTCAAGGCCACCCGATCGGGCGCAACGTCGAACACATCGGCGAACGCTCCAAGCCGCTCGGCGAGCGCCTTGCTCACCCGTCCCACCCGGTCCGCGCCGACCCAAAACGGCAAATAGCGGGAGGGATCGTAAGTGTTGCACTCCTCAATGCGGTCGAGGTAGCCCAAGGCCGCCTTTTCCCGAAATTCATGTTTTGCCGGTTCCAGGCCCCGGGCCGGGATCCGGAGCGCGCGGGATTCATCGCGGAACGCCGAGACCGCCTTGACGCCACCCGTGCCCCGCGTCAGAGTCCAGGCGCCGGGTTGGTGCCGCCCGTTTTCACCCCCGATCGCGGTACAAGGGCCCGTATCGGTGCCATGACAGTATCCGCATCCCCCGCCGAGAACCAGTCCGCAGGCACGAAGGAGCTTTTGCTTCCCGAGCTGCTTGCGACCTGCGCCGCGGCGCTCACCGCCGCCGAGCGGTTCGCGGACGCGGCCATAGAGGACGTGGCGGCCAAGGTGTGCGACGGGAACGGGCGCGTCGACAACAGGGCCCTCGAGCGCCACCAGTTCGCCGCCCACGGCTACGCCTGGTGCGCCGCCTACGTGGAGGCTTTGCGCCAGATGCTGGGTTGGGCCGAGCGGCTGGACGACTCAGGCGCTTTGGGCGAGCTCGAGGCCCTCATGCTGCAGGCCGCGTTCGGAGAGTACCTCGCGCAACTGGCGGGCGGCATCGCGCTCAGCCAAGGGGAACTCGCCCGCCATGCCGACTACGGCCTGGGCGCAAACGCGCTGAAAGCGTTCCTGACGGAGGGGACCGCGGCCCTTGCCGAGCGGGGCAATGGGGCGGGCGGGCGGGCGCGCATCGCGGAATTGATCGGCAACGGCAATTTCGGCGCCCTCGCGCCGGGCGACGAAACCCTCGATCTCGTGCGCGCCCAGTTCCGCCGCTTCACGGAGCAGGAGGTCGCGCCTCATGCCCATCAGTGGCACGTGAACAACGAGCTGATCCCCTTGGCCGTGATCGACCAGCTGGCGGCTCTCGGCGTGTTCGGCCTCACCGTACCGGAGGCGTACGGCGGGCTCGCCATGAGCCGGACGGAGCAATGCATCGTGACCGAGGAGCTCAGCCGCGGCTATCTGGGCGTCGGTTCGCTGGGCACCCGCTCGGAGATCGCCGCCGAGCTCATCCTGCTTAACGGCACCGAGGCCCAAAAGGAGAGGTTCCTGCCCGGGATCGCAAGCGGCGAGGTCATCCCCACCGCGGTGTTCACCGAGCCCGACACGGGCTCGGACCTCGGCGCCATACGCACCCGCGCGGTGCGCGCCCAGCGGGGCGGCCGGGACGTCTATCTCGTGACCGGGAACAAGACCTGGATCACCCACGGCGCGCGCTCGGACCTCATGACCCTCATGGCCCGCACGGAGGAGAACGAGGCGGGCTACGGGGGTTTGAGCCTGTTCCTCGCGGGAAAGCCTCGCGGCACCGACGCGGACCCCTTCCCGGCGCTTGGCATGACGGGCAGCGAGATCGAGGTGCTGGGCTATCGCGGCATGAAGGAGTACGAGATTGCCTTCGATGATTTCGAGGTCCCGGCCGAGAACCTGCTCGGCGAGACGGAAGGCCAAGGTTTTAAGCAACTGATGCGGACTTTCGAATCGTCGCGCATCCAGACGGCGGCGCGCGCCGTCGGCGTCGCCCAGAACGCCCTCGAGCTGGCGCTCGCCTACGCCCGCGAGCGGCGCCAGTTCGGCAAGCCCATCGCCTCGTTCGCCAGGGTCAACGGCAAGCTTGCATGGATGGCGGTGGAAACCATGATCGCCCGGCAGCTGACCTACTTCGCCGCCCGGCAAAAGGACTCGGGGCGGCGCGCGGATATCGAAGCCGGCATGGCGAAGCTTTTGGCCGCCCGCGTCGCCTGGGCATGCGCGGACAACGCCGTGCAGGTGTTCGGCGGCAGCGGCTATGCCCAGGAGTGCCCCATCAGCCGAATTTTATGCGATGCGCGGATCCTCAACATCTTCGAGGGAACGGCCGAGATCCAGGCCAATGTCGTCGCCCGCGGGCTGCTTGCGGGGGCAACGAAAGCGAGCGACGATCGCGAGAATTGACAGGCGGGCTTGCGCGCGCGGCCTCCCTGGGGTTTGCTTCGATTCCGGCATCGGCCCCCGCCGGATCGGAAGGGCCGATTGTGTTGGGCAACATGCGAGCTTGAGATGAAATCTCCGCCATGGAGACCGTTTCCGCCATATTCCTTGTTCTCATCGTGCTCGCCGTGCTCGCGACCCTGGGGGTGTTGGTGGTGGGCGTCCTTTCCATGTTCCGCCGGGAGAAGCACGATCCAAGGTTTTCCAACAAGTTGATGCGCGCGCGGGTCATTCTCCAGGCGGCGGCGGTCCTTCTGATCGCCCTCTCTTTCCTGATTTTCAGGACCTGACGGGAGGGGCCGATGGTGAAACTCACCAGGATATACACACGCGGCGGGGACAAGGGGGAAACCTCGCTCGGCGACGGCGCGCGGGTCAAGAAGCACGACCAGAGAGTCGCCGCCTACGGCACCGTCGAAGAGGCCAACGCGGCGATCGGACTCGCGCGGCTTTACACGTCCGGCGGGGCGGACGACATGCTGCGGCGCATCCAGGACGATCTTTTCGACCTCGGCGCCGATCTCTGCGTGCCGGAAAGCGCGGGCGGCAAGGGGGACGCGGCCGGATCCTTGCGCATCACCCAAAGCCAGGTGGACCGCCTGGAAAAGGAAATCGATCGCCTGAACGCGGATCTCGAGCCCCTTGCATCCTTCATTCTTCCCGGCGGCGTGGCGGCGGCCGCGCTGCTGCATCTCGCCCGCACCGTCGTCCGCCGGGCCGAACGGCTGATCACGGAGTTGGCCGAAACCCAAAGGGTCAACCCGCTGGCAATCGTTTACGTCAACCGCGCCTCGGATCACCTGTTCGTGCTCGCCCGCCATCTCAACGATAAGGGCCGCGGCGATGTCCTGTGGCGCCCCGGCGCCAACCGCTGAGCAAGCCGC
>CBESNX010000189.1:0-3746 GCA_965531025.1 uncultured bacterium | reverse complement strand
GGCGATCTTGTGCCGCGTTGAGTCATCGACATGCCCTCCCGCCGTCTTGGGTCCATAGATCAGGTGACTGGTCCCTCAACTCCATATCACCGGCAGCAAGGCACGCGGCGGACCCCTATCACTGACCACAGCACCAAGGCGCGCCGCCCGCTTGGCCGAAGACGGCCGGGCGGGACAGCGGCGGGGTAAGCATTACTTCATGAGCACAACGAGGTCGACGGACCCCTCGACGCCCATCATTCGGCGGCCGGGACGTTCCTCCGGCGCGGCCGTCGGCCTGTATCCCTGCGCGCCGGCTTTTGCATAGGCCTCGGCCGTCGCCAACGCACGTACCTTCTCTTCCTTGGTGTGCTTCTCGAGCTTGGCCGCGACATTCACGGCATCGCCGATGACCGTGTACTCGAGCCGCGTTTCATCGCCGACGGCGCCGAAAATGACGCGCCCGGTCGCGACCGCCGCGCCGATCCTGAGCCCGGGCTTGCCTTCGCGCACGCGTTCGGCGTTCCAGGCCTCGGCCATTGCCATGACTTCATCCATCGCCCTGAGGGCGTCGGCCGCGTAGGTTTCGGATTCGGTGGCGGCGCCGAAGGTCGCCATGATGCCGTCGCCCAGGAACTTGTCGATGGTGCCGTTATGGCGCTGGATCGCCGGCACCATGCGCGACTGGTACTCGGCAAGCAGCGCGATGAGGTCGTTGGCCGGCATGTGGGCCGCCAGCGTCGTGAAGCCCCGGACATCCACGTTGAGGATGGCGGCGTCGCGGGCCACACCCTGGCCGACCGTCACCCGCCTTTCCGAAGCGGTGATCTGTTTCGCGATCTCGGGCGCGAAGAAGCGCGACAGGTCCCGGGCCGCGGCGCCTTCCGAGACGGCCCGCACCAACAGCCGCCGGGCCCGGGTGATGGCCACGGCAAGAATGGCGGTCACCACCAGGATCGAGATCACCTTGTCGAACTCGGCGCCGAGTAGGATGCTGTTCGAGGTCATGTAATAGACATAGTCCCGGGTGATCATTTGGCCCGTCGGATCGACGGTGACGGCGTAAAACACCATGACGAGCCAGCCGACCGCCGCCACCAGACCGGCGAGCACCACGTAGTGGGCCTCGAACCTCAGCGCCCTCAACGCTATGAAGATGAAGACATAAAGCAGCGTGGGCGCCTTCAGGTAAAACGACGGCGGCTGCTCGTATTGGAGATGGAAGCTCCAGATGGTGCCGAGCAGCAGCGTCATGTCCATCACCACCGACAGGGACAGGAACCAGTTGGGCAACCGCGCGCGGTAGGCGAGAATGAGGCGGATGACGGTGAACACGAAATAGGCGCTCAGCGCCCAGGGCACGGGGGCGAATTCGACGTCCTCCGAGAAGGTCTTGGGAGACACCGTATAAAGAGTTGCGAATGTCAGAACGACGACAAGCTGCACCCAACCGATGACGATCTCGCTCGCGTCCTGCTGGTTGCGGATCGCGATCTTCACCCGTTCCGGAAGATCGCCCTCGCCAGACGCCCCGAGCGCCCGAATGACCCAGTCCCTGATCGCCATCAGCGCCTGTCCCTTACCGCCGGCGCCCGATCATAGCGTGTCGCTGCCTCACGGGGGGTAATAACCTCGTGAATGGAGCCGCCCTCGGCGAGGGCCTGCCGAATGCCGGTTCCCGAGCCGACCCGCCGTCATCTCTTGCGCAGCCACAGGCTCCCCTCGAAGGCGGCCTTCGGCATTTCAATCTCGGCCAGCACCGTTGCCGCCAAAAGGTCGAAAAGGCGGGTCGTTGCGTAGTGGCTCGCGAACATCACTTCGTAACCGTCGCTTCCCAGCAACAACGCGGCCACCGCATTCTGTTCGTTATAGCCGCGCCAGTCCCACTCGCGCGGATAGGCGTCGGGCAGGAAAATGTCGTGAAAATGCACCATCACGCCTGCCGGCGCCATCGGCAGGACGGTGTTCAAAACGATGTCCACGTCGCTGCCGGGCATGAGGATGTGGCTCGAATCGATGACCAGAAAATCACCGGCCGCAAGGCCCTCGAACGGTCCGCGCCCCGCCTCCTGCAAGGTCGACTCGATCACCTCGATTCCGAGCGCGCCGATCTCGATGCGGGGCGCCGGATCTATGGCCGTCATGCGGCTTTCAAGTCCCGCATCCGCGACCGCCCGGGCCAGGAACCGGGTCGAATGGCCCGAGCCGACCTCGACGATGCGCCGGGGTTGGAAACGTCGGACCATGGCATAGGCCGCCGCCGCGTCGAGGCGCGGGAACCAGTCCTGGCCAAAGGCGGGCGCGCCGCCGCCCCCTGTTCCGCCGTCCCGGGCGATGGCGCGCAGCGCGGGCGCCTGCTTTTCGATCTCGGCGATCACCGCGACAAAGTTTTGCCTCGCGCCCTCGAACAGCGTCTCGCAGGCGGGATAGCAAGGTCCGGCGCATGACCTCACGCCCGCCGCGTAGCGATACGGGATGAAAAAGCCGAGCGGCTTGATTCCCAACACCGTCGCCAAGCCCATCACGACTCGCCGCGCCCGGGGACGGAGGCGACGCCTGTACCAGGACCGCAGGCCACGGGCGCCGCGGCCGTCCGGCCGGGCAATGCGAGCGCCTGTCGCCGTCACGGCCTTAGGACCAGACCCTCGCGGGCGACAATTGCGCCGGGGCGCATGCCGGCCACCTCGTCGGCGATGCGATCCATAAAGGCATCGTCATGGTCGGGTTCGTGATGAAACGCAACGTAGGTTTTGACGCCCGCCGCCTCGCACAGCCTCGCCCCTTCCTGCCAGGTCGAATGCCCCCGGCCCTTGAATTTGGTGAATTCCTCATCGGTGTAGGTCGCGTCGTAAATCACGATGTCGGCCCCCTCGATGAGCTCGAGCACGTTGCGATCGGGCGTGCCCACGACGTGCTCCGTGTCGGTGACGTAACAAATCGACCTGCCCGCGAACTCGACGCGGTATCCGGTCGCCCCGCCGGGGTGGTTCAAGGGCGCCGTGCCGACGGCCACGCCGGGCTTCGGGGTCAGCGTCGCGCCCGCCTCGAAGTCGTTGTAGGTTATGTCGGCGGGCAGGAGCTTGAGGGGCACGGGAAAGAGCGGCGCCGTCATCATCGAGCGGATGACCTCGCGGACCGAATTCTCCGGTTTCAGATGGCCGGCCCAGAGGCGCAGGCCGTTGCCGGGCTTGAACACCGGCTCGAAAAACGGCAGGCCGGAGATATGGTCGAAATGGGTGTGGGAAAGGAAAATATCCGCGTCCACCGGTCCCTGGGCCTGCAGTTGCTTGCCCAGCTCCCGCGCCCCGGTGCCGCAATCGAAAATCAAGACTTGCCCCCCGCAACGAACCTCGAGACAGGCCGTGTTGCCGCCGTAGCGAAGGGTGTCCCCGCCGGGGCAGGCGATGGACCCGCGCACGCCCCAGAAACGGACCCAGAATTCATCCGGCTCGGTCATGACCTCTTCGTTGCTGCGGCCCTCTTGAGGCACGCCCTCCCTTCAGGTTACGCGCGGCCTCGTAGTGTGCAATAGCCGGGCGGAGAGGAAAAGGTCAATCTCCGCACCGCCTGGTTGCGAATTTCCGGGGGAATGAAGTGGAACAGCGCTGTTTCCGGCCTTCCCGGCAAGCGGCGCGGCGGACGGAAGCGCGGTGTTAGAGGCCCCGAACGGAGCGCTTACGGCGCCAGGCGGTAGCCGCCCCGGTCGGTGATAAGAATTTCCGCATTCGAGGGGTCGCGCTCGATCTTCTGGCGCAACCGGTAGACGT
>CBESNX010000188.1:0-3775 GCA_965531025.1 uncultured bacterium | reverse complement strand
CCTTCCCGCGCTTTCCTAACGCCCGGAAATCCTTTACATCACCCGTCATGGCGCTTTTGCGTTCGATCACCACCGTCGGCGGCTACACCATGATCAGCCGCGTGCTCGGCTTCGCGCGCGATATCCTGATCGCCGACATCCTCGGGGCGAGCGCGGTGGCCGACGCCTTCTTCGTCGCCTTCAAATATCCCAACTTTTTCCGCCGGTTGTTCGCCGAGGGGGCCTTCAACGCCGCCTTCGTGCCGCTGTTTTCCGGCCTGCTTACGGCCGGTGGGCGGGCGCAGGCGAAGGCGTTCGCGGAGGGGACCTTCGCTGTCCTTTTATGCGCGCTTTTATTTCTCGTCGCCGCGTTCGAGATAGGCATGCCTTGGGCGATGTATGCGATCGCGCCCGGTTTCGCCGCCGATCCGGAGAAGTTCCAACTGGCGATCACGCTCACCCGCATCACCTTCCCCTATCTCCTGTTCATTTCCCTGGTCTCGCTCATGGGCGGGGTGCTGAATTCCCTCGACCGCTTCGCCGCCGCCGCGGCGACGCCGATAATCCTGAACGTTTCTCTCATCGCCGCCCTGATCGGGCTCGCCCGCTTCACGGACACCCCCGGCCATGCCCTGGCCTGGGGCGTCGCGGCCGCCGGTATCGCCCAGTTCCTGTGGCTCTACCTCGTTTTGCACGGCTCGGGAATGGGGCTCAAGTTGCGCCTCCCCCGCCTGACGCCGAAGGTGCGCCGGCTGTTGAAGCTCATGTTGCCGGGCGCCATCGGCGCCGGGGTGGTGCAAATAAACCTGTTGATCGACGTGCTGATCGCCTCTTTTTTGCCCTCGGGCGCGATTTCGTACCTCTATTTCGCCGACCGCGTGAACCAGTTGCCCGTCGGCGTCATCGGCGTCGGCGTCGGCACGGCGCTTTTGCCGCTGCTCTCGCGCCAGATCCGAAGCGAGGCGTCGGCGGCGGCCTTGGACAGTCAGAACCGGGCGCTCGAATACGCCCTTTTGCTCACCATCCCGGCGGCGGCGGCGCTGATGGTGATCTCGGGCCCGGTGATCCTGGTCCTGTTCGGTCGCGGCGCCTTCGGCGCGGCGGAGGTCGGGGCGGCGTCCATGGCGCTCGCGGCCTATGCCGCCGGCTTGCCGGCCTATGTGCTGGTCAAGGTTTTGACGCCGGGCTATTTCGCCCGCGAGGACACGGTGACGCCGGTGAAGATCGCGTCGCTTTGCGTCGCCGTCAATCTCGTCCTCAACCTCGTGCTCATGGGGCCGTTCGCCCATGTCGGCATCGCCGCGGCGACGGCCATCGCCGCCTGGATCAACGCCGCCCTTCTCGCCGGGGGACTTAAAAGGCGCGGGCATCTCGTCATCGATGACCGGCTGAAGTCGCGCCTTCCGAGAATCGCGCTGGCCGCGGCCATCATGACCGTCTCTCTGGTGCTTGGGGCCATGGCTCTGGCCGGCCCGCTTGCCGGGGCCGAGGTTCCGCGCATCGGGGCGCTGGGGGTGTTGATCGCCGGCGGCATCATCATCTACGGGGCTTGCGCGCAGCTCAGCGGGGCGGCGGATCTCAAGGAGCTCAAGACCATCATGGGCCGGACTTGACCGCCATAGGGGATGAGGCCATAACTCCGCGGCGGCGCGAACCGGCCCACCAATGGGCCGCGTCGCCAGGCAGGAGCCGGGTTTCATGAAACGCATCTTCTCGGGCGTCCAGCCGACGGGGAACCTGCACCTGGGGAATTACCTCGGCGCCATCCGCAACTGGGTGACGCTGCAGGAGAGCTTCGAGTGCATCTTCTGCATCGTCGACCTCCACGCCCTCACCTTGCCTCAGGATCCCGAAGAGCTTCGCGCCAACACCCGCGAAGTCACCGCCGCCTATCTCGCCGCCGGCATCGATGCCGAGCGCTGCGTCATCTTCAACCAGAGCGCCGTGCCCGGGCACAGCGAGCTCGCCTGGCTCTTCGCCTGCCTGACGCCGCTCGGCTGGCTCAACCGTATGACCCAGTTCAAGGAGAAGGCGGGCAAAAAGCGCGACATGGCGGGCCTCGGGCTTTACGCCTATCCGGTGCTGATGGCGTCGGACATCCTGCTCTATAAGGCGTCCCACGTGCCGGTGGGCGAAGACCAGAAGCAACATCTGGAATTCTGCCGCGACATCGCCGGCGCCTTCAACCGCCATTTCGGCGTCGATTACTTCCCCCTGCCCGAGCCCCAGATATTCGGCGAGGCGGCCCGGGTCATGAGCCTGCGCGACGGCACCGCGAAGATGAGCAAATCCGACCCCTCGGATTATTCGCGCATCAACATGGCGGACGATGCCGCGACGATCCGGACCAAGATCCGCAAGGCGCGTACCGACCCCGATCCTTTGCCCGGGACCGCCGAGGGATTGGAGGGCCGGCCGGAAGCGGCGAACCTTATCGGCATTTACGGGGCGCTTGCCGGCATCAGCGCCGAGGATGCGCTGGTTAAGTTCGAAGGCGCGATGTTCTCGGACTTCAAGGACGAACTCGCCGATTTGGCGGTCTCCGTACTGGGGCCGATCGGCGAAAACATGAAGCGCATCGCCAAAGACCCGGGTTACGTGGATGGCATCCTCCATCGAGGCGCCGAGCGCGCCAACGAGATCGCCCGGCGCCACCTCGCCGAGATTCACGACATCATCGGACTGCTCGACGCCTGAAGCGGGATCGGCGGATCATTCCGAAGCGGGTCGAGGCCCGCCGCCACCACCGTCGTTCGCCGAGCGCGCCTTTGGCCGCCCGATTTCGTCGCTGGGCGGCCTTTTATTATTTTGAAAACATTGCGATTTTTTCTTGCGCTCTTGCGCCGCCGGGCGCACAAGAGAGACCGCAGATTCACCCATCCATTTTCAACTGCGCTTTTTTCAGAATAAACCAGTCCGATGCAGATTTATTTGCCGATAGCCGAGATGTCGGTAAATGTGTTCTGGTTGCTGGGATTGGGCGGAGGTGTCGGTTACCTCTCGGGCCTGTTCGGCGTCGGCGGCGGTTTTCTCATGACACCCCTTCTGATCTTCATCGGCGTACCGCCGGCGGTGGCGGTGGCGACCGAGGCGAATCAGATCGTCGCCGCTTCCGTCTCCGGCGTGCTCGCCCACTGGCGGCGCGCCAACGTCGATTTCAAGATGGGCGGGGTGCTTCTGGCGGGGGGCTTGCTTGGCTCGACCTTCGGCGTCTGGCTGTATTCGCTGTTGCGCGAGCTGGGGCAGCTCGATCTTGTCATCGCGCTGGCCTATGTGGCGTTCCTCGGCATCATCGGATCCCTGATGCTGGTGGAAGCGGCGCGCACCATCCGCCGCCGCCGCAGGCCCTCGGGCGCCGCGCGCAAGCTGCACCAGCATACCTGGCTGCACGGACTGCCGTTCAAGCTGCGCTTTCGCAAGTCCAAACTTTATATCAGCGCCATTCTGCCGCTCGGGGTGGGGCTCTTCGTCGGCGTCCTTGCCGCTATCATGGGGGTGGGCGGCGGTTTCGTCATGGTGCCGGCGATGATCTATCTTCTCGGCATGCCGACGGCGGTGGTCGTCGGCACGTCCCTGTTCCAGATCATCTTCGTGACCGCCAACGTCACCTTCCTGCAAGCGGTCAACAACCAAACCGTGGACGTGGTGCTGGCGGTCATGCTGTTGACCGGCGGGGTCATCGGCGCCCAGCTGGGTAGCCGTCATACCGGCAAGCTGCCCGGAGAATATTTGCGCGGGTTGTTGGCCCTGTTGGTCCTTTTGGTGTGCGGCAAACTGATCTTCGATCTCGTCGCCG
>CBESNX010000187.1:0-3809 GCA_965531025.1 uncultured bacterium | reverse complement strand
GCGCCGAGCTGAGTGAAGAGATCGCCGCCGCCTGCGGCGGCGTCGAGATCATGCCCCTTCTCGGCCCGCACACCGTCCACCTTTTCCGACTCGTCGAGGAAGCGGGTTTCCAGCCTCGTCAGGCCGTTGGCCATCGGCAAGGGGCCGAAGTTCATGTCCGTCGGGCGGATCGCGGCGGCGGGCCGGTTGTCGCCCTCGAAGACGCCGTCAAGCATGTAACTTCGATCGGCGGCGAGCGCGAGCTCCATCAGCGTTCCCGTGAAACAGCTTCCCGGTTCGACAAGCGCGATAAGGCTGCGCGAGGTCACGTCGAGGCGTTTGAGCACGCGCTTGAGGTAAAGGACGATCTCGCGAACCAGCCAGTCACCGTGATGTTCGATCAGCACGGCGTCGGCCCGGGCCACCAGTTCCGGATCCCCGGTGCTGCGGATAATCCAGGTGCCCAGTTCCGGTTCGTTGGCGCGCAGATGCAGAATCGCGTCGTCCAGCTCGCGGGCCACGGCGAGCGGCCAGAACGCCGCCCCGGCGGCGTGAACGGCGCCGGGGTCCGACGGCACGGGTTCGGCGGGTCCGTGAACCGTGAGGGTGGCGGTGCGTCCCTTGCGGTCGAGTCCGACGGTGAGGTTGGGGTAGGTGACCTCGGTCTCGGCGACGTCGCGGCTGAGCGGCGTCAGCTCGATGCCCTTGGCGTCGCGGGGGCGGTCGGAGCGTTCGGCGAATTCCTCGGCCCGCTGACGCACCGTCTCCGCCATCTTGGAGCGGGGCACGATTTCGTCGACCAGTTTCCATTGCTGCGCCCGCTTGCCGCGCACGCCCTCGGTGACGGTGCAGAAGAAATCCGCGCGGTCGCGCCGGACCCTTCGCTTGTCGACCACGCGGGTCAGTCCGCCGGTGCCGGGCAGCACGGCCAGCAACGCCACTTCGGGCAGGGACACGGCGCTGGAGCCGTCGTCGACCAGGATGATATGCTCGGTCGCCAGCGCCAGTTCATAACCACCGCCGGCGGCCGTGCCGTTGATGGCGCAAAGGTACGTCTGGCCGGAGTTTTGGCTGGCGTCCTCGATGGCGTTGCGCGTCTCGTTGGTGTACTTGCAGAAGTTCACCTTGGCCGCGTGGCTCGCCAGGCCCAGCATGGTGATGTTGGCGCCGGCGCAGAACACGTTGTCCTTGGCCGAGGTGATGACGACCGCGCCGACCTCCGGATGCTCGAAACGGAGACGCTGAACGGCGTCGTAGAGCTCGATGTCCACCCCCAGGTCGTAGGAATTGAGCTTCAACGCGTAGCCCGGTGACAGCCCGCCGTCCTCCTGGACGTTCATGGCCACCGTCGCCACCGGCCCGTCGATGCTTAAGTCCCAGTGCCGGTAACGGTCGGGATGGGTGCTAAAGTCGATCATGAGACGCTCTCAATCGCTCCCCGATTGTTCGGCCCCGCGCCCGCGTTAAAAAGTGTCCCGTGCCCTCTGCGTCCTGGCCCGATGACGCTTGCGCGATGGCCTTCGGTGCGGGCGCTTTCGTGCTAACGGCCTAAATAAGTACCAAAATACCCATTTACAATCTGGCGAACGGCGGACATTCTGTCAAGGCATATGTGGGGACCGCCGAAAGCGGACCCGTGGGATGCGATGGAGGGCGCCATGACCGAGGCCGGAACCGTACGAAGCGAGCCACGGGGCGGCGGAGATTTCGCCGTTCGCGCGGCCAAATCCGAAGACGTCCCCGCGGTCTGCAGGCTCGACCAAAGGATCACCGGATTGGCCAAGCCGGACTACTGGCAGGACACCTTCGTCCGTTTCGGCGCACGGCCCGACCGCTCTTTCCTGATCGCCGAGGTTGACGGGCGGCTTTGCGGTTTCATCATCGGCGAGGTCAGGGCCTGGGAGTTCGGCTCGCCGCCCTGCGGCTGGATTTTCGCCATCGGCGTCGATCCCGACCACCGCCTGAGGAAGGTGGGCAGCCGTCTTTTCGAGACCATGTGCGGGCGCTTGCGCGAAAGCGGCGTCGAGAAAGTGCGGACCATGCTGGCCCGTGACGACAGCCTGAACATGGCCTTCTTCCGCAGTCAGGGAATGATGGCCGGTCCCTTCATTCAGTTGGAAATGCCTTTGGACTGACCGCGAGGCGGCAGGGGGAAACACGTCATGCGATTACAGAAGGCGACCCGCTTCGCGCTGTTCTCCGTGCTCGAACTGGCGCGCGACCCCGAAGGCCAGATTTCGGCGACCGAGATTGCGGATACCTACGGCATATCGGCCAACCATCTCGCCAAGGTGCTGCGCGAGCTCGGCCGCGCCGGGCTCGTGGAATCCGTGCGCGGGGCCGGGGGCGGGTACCGCTTCCGTGGCAACGCCAAGCGCATATCGCTCTATGACGTGATTCGCCTGTTCGAGGACATCGTCACCGAGAGGGGCGGACGGCCCGACCCATCCGACGACACCGATATCGGTCGGGCCCTGGCCCGGGTGCTGAACGAAGTCGACGAGATCGCCATCGCGACGCTCAAGTCGATCACCCTTTCGACGCTGCTCAAGACCATGCGCTGGCATGAAGAGCGTTTGCAAAACGCCGCCGCCGCGGGCGAAGCCGCCGCCCTGGACTGAGGGCCCATTTGATTGATTTCCGGCGGGGTACGGGAATAGGTTCGTTTCCGTACCGGAGCAAAGCAGGTCGCTCAGCGGCCTTGGGCGGGCCGGCGAATCTTGTCGAGCGCCCCGATGAGTATTTGGCGAAAGCGGCCTTGGTGTGAGTAGCCCCGGTGCCGGCGCGCGCAGGGCGGAATTCGCGACTCAAACGGGACGTTCCGGGATAGGCCGGTTGAAGTACCGTCCGTGTGGCGGTAGTGGTTGCCGGCCACGTCGTTAGGATCAGCACGGAAACCGGGGATTATCGAGGACATGAGCGAACAAGCACGGCCGATCACGCCTGATCGGGTAAGACACTACATCGAACACACGGCGTTGAATCCGGACACCACGAAAGAGCGAATCCTTGGGCTCTGTCAGGAGGCACGGGACCACGGCTTCAAAGCCGCATGCGTCGCCCCCGTTTGGGTGGCAACCGCCGCCCAAGCGCTCGACGGCAGCGGCGTCCGGGTGGTCTCCGTTGTCGGGTTTCCCCATGGCGACAACCTGTCCGCGGTCAAGGCGTACGAGGCCAAAGAAGCGATTGCCGCCGGCGTGCAGGAACTCGACATGGTGATGGCCATCGGGCTCCTGAAATCCCGCCAACCCGGCGCGGTGATAGACGACATTCGAGGGGTCGTGGAAACCGCCAGGCCGCGCGGGGTGATCGTGAAGGTCATTCTCGAAACGGGTTTGTTGTCGGAGCAGGAAATCGTTACCGCCTGCGAGGCGGCAAGACGGGCGGACGCCGATTTCGTCAAGACGAGCACCGGGTTTGGACCCGGCGGCGCGACGATAGAGGCGGTCCGGCTCATGCGCCGGGCGGTCGGCGACGAGCTCGGAGTGAAAGCCGCGGGCGGAATCAGAACCTTGTCCGCGGCCCTTGCGATGATTCGGGCCGGCGCATCGAGGCTCGGCTGCTCGTCGTCCGTCTCGATCATGCGTGAGGTCGGTTGAGCCGCGGGCGCCCCAAACGTTCGGGCCGCGCGTCGGCGCGGCGAATCGACCGACATGGTGAGTGGTAGCGAAACCGAGGGCAGGCCGGCTGGAAAATGGTCAGGCCGCGTCCCGGTATCCGATGCGGGCGAGGGCCGCCTTGATGCGATCGGGGGTCACGACGTCCGGGCGGTACGTCAGGCGGACGGTTTTCTTGGAAGCGTCCGCCTCCACCGCGTCGATCCCTTCTTC
>CBESNX010000186.1:0-3814 GCA_965531025.1 uncultured bacterium | reverse complement strand
GCTTTCGCGGTCGAGGGCCCTCGGCAATGCCGCCCGCGACCCAACGCCCGCCCAAGCGACGCCTCAGGCCCTCCTTGAAAGCCCCCTTTGAAAGCCCGCCTCGGACGCTCTGTCTCACGGCGCGGCCCAGACCCCGCCCAAGGGTAAGCGGTCATTGATGCAGCGCCCGGCCATCCCCATCTAAAGGGCAAAGCGAAACCTGCTTGTTTCGCGCGAGGGCGGCCCCTCCCACCGCCTTCAGGCTCGATTGGGCCTCACGGCGCCCGGCCGCTTCCCCCTCTGGCCGGGCGCCGTTGGTTTCAGGCCACGGCACGCGCCGGGCATCGGCGCCACAGTTCCCGAAGCCCCGTTGCCAAACGGCGCGCGGTAGGAAACAGGGCACGGCAAAGAAGCGGCTGGGCGGGCGGCCCGATCCCCGTTATCTTAAGCACGAACCTCGGTCGCACCGACAGCGATGGAAGGACGACAAGGCAAAGAGGCCGAGATGACGTCTTACGCCATTCCCCTGTGGGACATTCCGGCCGTTCCGGTC
The DNA here is from genome assembly GCA_965531025.1 of uncultured bacterium. GTDB lineage: Bacteria > Pseudomonadota > Alphaproteobacteria > SMXQ01 > SMXQ01 > CBESNX01. The sequence continues at coordinate 3,282 of CBESNX010000186.1, read as the reverse complement.
GCGGGCGGCGATGCCCTTTTCCCGGTGCGCCATATCTATTGCGTAACCCGAAACTACGATCCGCGGGCGGCGGCACCCGGCGCCATGCCCGAGCGCGAGCCGCCGGCCATTTTCACCAAGCCGCCGGGCTCGGTTCTCGCGGGCGGCGGCAACCTTCCCTATCCGCCGCGGACCGAACGGTTCGAGCCCGAGGTCGAGCTGGTGATCGCCATCGGCGCGGGCGGGCGCGACATCGCGGCGCAAGCGGCGCGCGATCACATCTTCGGCTATACGATCGGCTTCGATATGACCCGGCGCGATCTGCAACGGGCGGCAAGAAGCGAGGGCAAGCCCTGGGACACGGCCAAGTGGTTCGACGGCGCAACGCCCTTGGCCCCGATCCGCGCCGCCCGCGAGGCGGGCCACCCGGAAAGCGGGGCCATCACCCTCGATGTCAACGGCGCCCGGGTCCAGCAAGGGAACCTGAACCAGATGATTTGGAAGCCCGACGAGCTCGTCGCGTTGCTGGCGACATTCGTGACGCTGGCGCCCGGCGACATCATCTTCAGCGGCACCCCGGAGGGCGAGACAATCCTCGATACGGGCGATCGGCTGGAAGGCCGAATAGAGGGTCTCGGCACGCTTGCCGTCACGATCACGTGAAGCGCCGCGATGACCCTTCGCATCGCCACCTGGAACATCAATTCCATCCGCCCGCGCCTTGCCGGTCTCCGCCGGCTCATCGCCGAGGCGGCGCCGGACGTCATCTGCCTGCAGGAAACCAAGGTCCAGGATGAGGACTTCCCCCGCGCGCCCCTGGCCGAGCTGGGGTATCGGCACGACCTCGTCCACGGCATGAAAAGTTACAACGGCGTCGCCATTCTCTCGCGCGTGCCGTTTGCCGAGGCCGGAACCAGGAACTGGTGCGGCCGTGAAGATTGCCGCCACGCCTTCGTGCGCCTACGCGGCGGCATCGAACTGCACAACGTCTACGTGCCCGCCGGCGGAGACGTGCCCGACCCGGAACGAAACGACAAATTCGCCCACAAGCTCTCCTTTCTCGAGGACATCGCGGGCTGGTTCGCGGCCCGGCGGCGCGCCGGCAACCGGTTCATCCTGGCAGGCGACCTGAACGTCGCCCCGCTCGAGACCGACGTGTGGTCGCACAAGCAGTTGCTCAAGGTGGTGAGCCACACGCCGGCCGAAGTCGAGCGGCTGGGGCGTCTTCAGGCGTCCCTTGACTGGGTCGACGCCGTGCGCCATTTCATCCCGCCTGAGCTGCGTCTCTATTCCTGGTGGAGCTACCGCGCCCGCGACTGGGCGGCGAGTGACCGCGGCCGGCGGCTCGACCACATCTGGGTGACCCCGGCGCTGAGACAACGCCTGCAAGGCGCGGAAGTCCTCAAGCGGGCGCGCGGCTGGCAGGGGGCCTCGGACCACGCGCCGGTTCTCGTCACCCTTGCGAAACGGGCGTGACGCGGCGGAACGGATTGTTGCGATTTAATATATCTTACAAAGTCCATACAACGGGGATCATCGGCCCGTGCCGCGACGCGCCTATGTTCCCCCGCCCCCTTCCGAAGCCATTCTGATCGCCGTGCGCCATGTCAAGCAAAGCCGGTCTATACGAAATCGATCAGCCGTATTTCCATGCAGTATCGCGTGGGGACGGTACCGAAACCCGCGGCAGCCCCAATGTTTTTCTTGGCCATAAAATTTCCCGCGGCAAGGACCGGCCCCCCGATGGAGTGTTTGCGACATGGCGCTGGGACGGGCAATGTTTGCGCGTAGAGAACGACCGCTATGGGTTCTATCCCCTTTACTACTTCGCGAACGAGGTTGAGGTTTGCATCTCGCCATCGCTGGTCCGCCTCATCGGCGAAGGCGCCCCCGATGAGCTGGATTATCCGGCGCTCGCGGTTTTTCTCCGCCTCGGATTCTTCGTCGGCGACGACACCCCCTTCGAAGCCATAAGGGCCGTGCCGCCCGGTGCGGATTTCGAATGGGCCCGCGGGCGGTTTCGCGTTCGCGGCAATCCGTTTCTCGTGCAACGCCAATCCCTATCCCGCGACGCCGCGATAGACGCATATATTTCGTTGTTTCGGCAGGCCATGGAACTGAGACGCCCAAAGGACGACAACTTTATCCTGCCGTTGAGCGGCGGCAGGGATTCCCGCCACATCCTTCTCGAGCTCTGCAGAATGAAGTGCGCTCCGCGACGGTGCGTCACCAGCTACAAGTACCCGACGCTGAGTTCCCGGAGACCGGACGCGAGCATCGCCCCGATGCTTGCCAGGCGTTTGAACGTCTCCCACAGCTTCTTCAAAGACGATGAATCACCCTTCAGAAGAGAACTGACGACGAATATCGTGCTCAACATGTGCGTCGACGAGCCCGCATGGATTTTCGCGCTGTACGATTACATAAACAAGAACAGCCCGGTATGTTATGACGGGATCGCGGCTTTGTTGTCGCACTCCACCTATGTCACACGGGAACCCTTATGTCTCTTCGAACAAGGTCGCTGGGAAGAATTGGCCGATTATCTGTTTCGGCAGTGGAGTAAAGGGCCTTCCATCACCCGTCTTCTTGGCGCGGACCGGCGCGACAAGTTGGATGGAGAGACGGCGGCGATCCGGGTGCTGAAGGAACTGAAGCGGCACGCGGGCGCCGCAAACCCGCTTTTGGCGTTTTATTTTTGGAACCGCACGCGAAGGGAGGTCGCCTTGGCTCCTCTCTTGCTGCTCAAAGACGTGGAAGCCGCATATATGCCCTATTTGGATCACCAGCTGTGCGACTTTCTTTTATCACTGCCCCCCGACATGACTATTGATAGAAAGCTTCATTCGGACACAATCCACAGGGCTTTTCCTCAATATTCTTCGATACCGTTCTCACGCGACGTTAAACTGGCAAATTCACAATTTTCTATTTCTATACATAGAATCAAATATTTTACTGATTTCGTGTCTTTCGTTTTGCAGCGTCGAAGTGATTGGCTGTCTCTTGACAGTCATATGCTGCTGCGAAATTTCCTCCGGCATTTTCATCCCGCCCGCGCGCGCCTCGCCAGCCATCTTTTGCCGACGGCAATGTATTTGTTGCAATTGGAATATCTGGCGAAAGAGGGGGCGGCCGATCTCGGCGTCTTTGGATGCCGGCTGGTAAAAGGGCCCTGAATCGTCGGTCCCTTCACTTGACGTCCGCTGTGTCGAGTCGCCGCCGCCGGCCTCGCCCCTGGGCAAAGGGCATGGAGTGGAAACGCCGTCACTGGCCTTTGGCCAGCGCGTCGCTCAACTGGAC
>CBESNX010000185.1:0-3834 GCA_965531025.1 uncultured bacterium | reverse complement strand
GACAACCGATTTGCCTCCATCAAATTGATCCAATTTGGTCGGATAGCGCTCTAGGGCGGTGATGACGGTTCACGGGCCAATGGCCGAGGCCATCGAGCGCGGCCCCGGTTTCTCCCTTCTCAGATCACCCGCTCGGCCCGCAGCTTTTCGATCGTGGCCTCCTCAAGACCGAGGAGACCCCGGTAGACCTCGTCGTTGTGCTCGGCGAGCTCGGGGCCCGCGTTGACCACCTTGCCCGGCGTCTCCGAAAGCTTAGGCACCACGTTCTGCATGGCGAGCCGGCCAAATGACCGATGCGCCACGCGCACAATCGCCTCGCGCGCCGCGAAGTGCGGGTCTTTGAGCATTTCCGGCGCGCGGTAGATGTGTCCGTTCGGCACTCCTTGCTTATCGAGCAGATCGGTAAGTGCTTCGCCGTCGATCGTCGAGGTCCAAGCCGCGATCGACTCGTCCAGTTCCTTCTGACGGGCGCCGCGCGCCGAATGGGTCGCATAGCGGCGGTCTTCCGCCAGCTCCGGCCGTCCCATCGCCTGCGCCAGCCGCTTGAACACCGCGTCCTGGTTTGCGGCAATCAGGATCATCTTGCCGTCCTTCGTGGGGTAAACGTTCGACGGGGCCACGTTGGGGAGGATCGCGCCGGTGCGCTCGCGGATGTAACCAGCCTGATCGTACTCCGTAATCAGGGATTCCATGACCGCGAGCACGGATTCGTAAATGGCGCTGTCGACGACCTGGCCGCGGCCGGTGCGTTCGCGGGCGTGGATCGCCATGACGCCCCCGAGCGCGGCAAACATCGCGGCCAGCGTGTCGCCGATGGAGATCCCCATGCGGCTCGGAGGGGTCGAGGGATCGCCGACCACATAGCGCAGCCCGCCGAGCGCTTCGCCGACGGCGCCGAACCCCGCCCGCGAGGCGTACGGGCCCGTCTGTCCGTAACCGCTGACGCGGATCATGACGAGCCTGGGGTTGATCTTCGAAAGCGCGTCGTAGCCCAGGTTCCATCGCTCCATGGTGCCCGGGCGGAAGTTCTCGAGCAAGATGTCCGACCTCTCGACGAGCTTGCGCAGCAAATCCTGTCCCTCGGGCCGCCGCGCGTCGAGCGTGATGGATTTCTTGTTGCGGGCGATGACCGGCCACCACAGGGACTTGCCATGAGGCTTCTCGCGCCCCCATTCGCGCATCGGATCGCCGACGCCCGGCGGCTCGATTTTGATGACTTCCGCTCCGAAGTCGGCCAGCAGCTGCCCGCAGAACGGCCCGGCCAACAGCTGACCCATTTCGATCACCCGCAAGTCCGTCAGCGGTCCCTTGCGACCGTTCGTCGTCGCGCTCATCGTCAATCGCCCCATACGCCGCCCTCGGACGCGCGATCTATGCAATATACACGAGAAATTTTGTCAAGGGCGGATGGCGGGGCCGCGAACCGGACCGCCCGCGGAGTCCGACTTCAGACGACGCACCGCCCGGCGGGACACAGACGTTCCCCGCGGAATGAAGCGGCGCGCGCATTCGGCAATCTGTTACGCAAACGCGCAAACTCCTGTATACACTTGGCGATTATACACTTGGCGATCCATCGCATCGAGAGGCGAGCAGGAGTCCGGAGGTGGAAATGACGCCTGGCAGAGTGGAGATCGTAGAGGTTTCGCCCCGCGACGGCTTGCAGAACGAGCCGGAGCTCCTCGGCACGGAGGATAAGGTCGAGCTCATTACCCGGGCGATCGCCGCCGGCATCAAACGCATTGAGGCGACGAGTTTCGTCGACCCCCGACGGGTGCCGCAGATGGCCGACGCCGAAGCCGTCATGGCCCAATTGCCGCGACTCGACGGGGTGTCGTATATCGGCCTCGTGCTCAACCGCCGCGGGTTCGACCGCGCCGCCGCCGCGGGCTGCGACGAGGTCAATTACGTGGTCATCGCTTCCGACGAGTTCTCCCGGCGCAATCAGTCGGTGGCGACGGACGAGGCGCTCGCGGTCTACGACGAGATCGGCGCCGCGGCCCGAGAGGCGGGAATGCGCTCAAGCCTCACCATCGGCGCCGCCTTCGGCTGCCCTTACGAGGGCGAGGTGCCGGCCGAGCGGGTGGTCGAGATCGCCGGGCGCGTGCTTGAGAGCAAACCGAGCGAGATCGCGCTCGCGGACACCATCGGGGTGGCGGTTCCGACGCAAGTGACCGGGCTGATCGAGGCCGTCGCCGCACGCATTTCGGATGTCCCGCTGCGCTGCCACTTTCATAACACCCGGAACACGGGACTGGCGAACGCCTATGCGGCGATCGAAGCGGGGGTGGGGGTGCTCGATGCGAGCCTCGGCGGCATCGGCGGCTGCCCCTTCGCGCCCGCGGCCACGGGCAATATCCCGACCGAGGACCTGGTTTACATGCTGAACCGGATGGGCGTGCAAAGCGGCGTCGATATCGAAAGGTTGATCGACCTGACGGCGTGGCTGGAGGGACGGCTGGGACGCCAGACGCCCGCGCTGCTGGGGCGCGCCGGCAATTTCCCGCCCGAGCAACTCCGCGCCTAAGACCTCTGAGTCAAGGTCGAAAAGGCAGGCCCGACGCCGCCCCGGTTGCGCGCGCAAGCCGGTGTGTGGGAAACCGGCGTGTGGGAAACCGGACTTGACCTCGCCGCCTGGTCCGACCACCATGCCGTTGAGCCGTGGGGCGGGTGAATTTCCGCACGCTCCGGCACACCGGACGCGCGGCCTTGTTAGAAGCCGTGGCGGGCCGGCGCGCGGTCTCCGCTTCGTTCAAGCGGCAAAGGACAATGGCAAGCGGCAAAGGACAATGGGCCAAACGATCGCACAAAAGATCCTCGCCCGATCGGCCGGCCTGAAACGGGTCGAGCCCGGCGAGATCATCGACGCGGCGCCGGACGTCATCCAGGGCGCGCTCAGCGAGACCACCATCCAGAAGATGCGGCAGATGGGCGCCGAGGCGCCGTTCGATCCGGCCAAGCTGGTCGTCACCGTGGACCACTGGACGCCCGCCGAATCGGCGCACACCGCCAACCTCCACCGAGAGCTCCGCCGCTTCGCCCAGGCGCACGGGCTCAAGCACTTCTACGACGTCGCCGAGGGCATCTGCCACCAGGTCTTCATGGAGAACGGCCACGCGCTGCCCGGCCAATTGATCATGGGGCGGGATTCGCACAACACCTCGCACGGCGCGGTGAACGCCCTCTCGCTGCCCTTCGGCCTGACCGAAGTGGCTTACCTGCTCGCGGTGGGGAGCGTCTGGCTTCGGGTGCCCGAGAGCGTGAAGATCCGCCTCCAGGGAAGGCTCAAGAAAGGAGTCTTCGCGAAAGACGCCATCCTCCATGTGATCGGCCAAATCGGCGCCGACGGGTGCACGTATAGATCGGTGGAATTCACCGGCGATCTGATCGCGCGCCTCGGCATCTCGGAGCGCTTCTCCTTCTGCAACATGTCGGTCGAGATGGGGGCGAAGGCGGGCGTCATGCCCTACGACGAGACCACCGAGCGCTATCTCGAGGGGCGGGCGAAGGGCAAGTACCGGCCCATCGCCTCGGACCCGGACGCGAAGTTCGAGCGCGAGTGGGAGTTCGACGTGAGCCGCCTCGAGCCCATGGTCGCCTGCCCCCACACCGTCGACAACGTGAAGCCGCTCGAGGAGGTCGCCGGGGTGCCGATCCAGCAGGCCTTCCTCGGCTCCTGCACCAACGCCCGCTCCGACGACCTCGGCGAGGCCGCGCGGGTCCTTCGGGGTCGCAAGGTGCACCGCGACGTGCGCCTGATGGTCGCGCCGGCCTCGCGTCTCGAATACCTGGAGGCCGAGAAGCGCGAGTACCGCCCCTACCGCGGCTACAGCG
>CBESNX010000184.1:0-3842 GCA_965531025.1 uncultured bacterium | reverse complement strand
GAGGCGGCGTTCGGCTTGCCGCAATCGCTTCGGGCCTGGCATTTTCGCCGCGGCCGCGCCGAACGGAGGCTTTAGCGAGTGAACGTTCAATCATTCTTCGGCTCCAAAAAAAGGGGAGGCGCCGGCGCGGTCGCTCGATCTTCATAGCCGGGCGCCCTGGAGCGATCTTCGTCAGGCTGCGGCACGACGGTCTCCAAGCCTTCAGGCGCCAAGGCAAACGCGGTATGGAACGGTTGGCAGCGGCGCGGTCGCTCGATCTCCATAGCCGAGCGCCCTGATGCGCTCCTCCTCAGGCCGCGGCACGACGAACTCCAAGCCTTCAGGCGTCAAGGCAAACGCGGTGTTAAACGGTTGGCAGCGGCGGTACATGCGGCGCCGTATGGCCTCGAATTCGCCCGGGTCTGCCAGGCGAACCCGGGTGGGCTCGAGCGATACGGGCACCACTCGGACGCGCCGCAGGCGACCTTCAGTGAGTTCGGCCAGGAACACGCAGGACCGATCCGTACGGACGAAAGGGAACACCCAGTAATCGTCGAGGAAATCGCCGGTGTCGTAGAGGATCAGGCCGTTGCCATGCAGCTCCATACCCTGGAACAGGTGGGCGGAATGCCCGTGGAACAGGTCAACGCCGAGCTCGACAACATTGTGGGCAAACTCCCGGAATCGGGCCGGAGGCCATGGCCGCAGGTTGGGGCCCCAATGGGCGGACATGACGACGAAATCGGCTCCGGAACGGCGCAGTTCCCGGACCAGCAGATCGATCAGGCTGAGGGTCGCGTGATCGCTGCGTATCCTCATGAAATTCGTTCCCGGCCGATCCCGGCCTGCGGCGAACTCGGGCATGTTGTCCGTGAGCGCGAGAAAACCGAGTTTGAGGCCGGCCACATCGAGGATGGCGGGCCGCAGGGCGTCCTCGGAGCAGCGGCCCGCTCCGGCGTGGGCGATCCCGGCGGCATCCAGGTGGCCGAGTGTGTCGAGCAACCCGCGTGCTTCGAAATCGAGGATGTGGTTGTTGGCCAAATTGACGAAGCGGATGTTGGCCGCCTTGAGCACGCTCACGGCGCTTGGATCGGCGCGGAAGCGAAAGGCCTTCCACGTGCGGCGCCACTCTTTGGTGTGGTTGGTGATGGGGCACTCGAGGTTGGCGATGACCGCGTCCGCCGAACGCAGAAGAGGCAGCACGTCGCCCCAAAACGCTGCGGGATGCCGCGATCCGATCTGGTCGTTCACGCGGCGACCGAGCATGACGTCTCCGACAAACGCCAAGGTCACGGGCTTTTGCGACATCAGCATCGATCCTTACGACCGGGCGGCGGCCGTGTGGCCGGCGATTGCGGCGGCCGTCTCGCGCGCGTGGACCGCGGGCCGGCGCAACGCCGCCGATTCGGTCGACCGCGGCGCGCCCAAGGCCGGTTTTTGCAAAACGAAGTTGAAATATTGCATTCGCCTCGACCTCAGCAGTCTTGGCATTCGCGTTCCCTCAACGCCGACGAAAGTCCTGATGAGTCCCCGGACCGGCAACGGGGCCGCTTGATCCGCCGCACCGACGCGCCGATCGTTGTCGACTTCCAGCGCCCGCACGACGTTCTCGGTGATGTCCCTTGCCTGCAACAACACGAGATCGGACCGCCGCAACGACTGCATGAGGTCGTCAACCTCGTGTGCCAGTCTGAGATCTGCGTACAGGAAGTAGCCGCCGGGCCGCAGAACCCTTTCGACCTCGGAGAAGAACCTGTCGATATTTCCGTAGCAGAAAGACGCCTCCACATTGATCACCGCATCGAAGCTCTTTTCCGAAACGGGGATTTTCTCAGCGTCTCCCTCCAGGAACCGCAGCCCGGGCACGCTGTGAACGCGACGGCAAAACGCGATCGCGTTCGCCGAGATGTCTATCGCGGTTACGCTTTTTGGCCCAAGGTATCGGCAAACGTAGGACGCGCCCCCGCCGCGACCGCAACTGACCTCGAGCACGTCCCTTCCCGCCAAATCGACGCCCTCGGCAACGTGGTGGTACAATTGAACGCAGTACCTTTCCGGCTCGTCTTTGGCCCCCAGCGGGACCGGGTGCGCGCCATTGTCCAACTCGACGAATCCATAGTTCATGAACGTCCACCAATCGGCGTCACTGGAAAGCCCCGCCAGTCTTTGAAAAAAATGTTTGAAGATCAGGCGCCGCGCGATGGGCGACTTCTGCGTGATCCACAAAAACATATGCGTCATCATCGAACACTCTCCTGGGCGTTCGATTCTTGTTGTAACACTTGCGCCCGGTTCGACGGAAGCGCCGCACCCGGCGTCCGCGCTCCGCCGGTCAGAAGGTTTCGCAGCCCTCGCTCGCAAAACGGCGTGGCCGCGCCGGACGTGAAGGCGCGCCAAGGGCTCCTGTGCCCTACCCGAGATCCGTGTCATCATTGCCAACAAGACATCCCTCCGGCGCATCGGGATCGCGTCACTGGGTCAACGGGTAAAGCTGGGTGAGGCGCTGCTCGCGCCGGAAGAGCCGCAGCAGATCGAGCAGCCCGACGGGCTGGAAGCCGCGCGCCCGGTTGCGGCGGGCGATCTCGAAAAGCAGGCTGAATTGGCGGATCAGCGTTCGGTAGGCGTCGAGGAGCCGCGTGTTGCGGTCATAGATGTCGCCGGGCCCCGCGCTGGCGCCGTTGATCTCGAGAATGGTGAAGTGCTCGCCGCGCTGCAGGTCCTCGATGGTCGGGAAGCGGACGTCGAAGCGGCCGAAGTAGAACTCCGGGATGGCGCGCGCGATCTCGTCGAACCTTTCGGTCATGGCGCGGGTCACATAGGCGTTGCCGTTGCGGAAGATGGCGCCGCGGAAGTGGTTGCCCGCGAAGGCGAGGCGGAACGTTTCTCCCGCGGGGATCACCTCATTGAGGCGCGCCGCATGACGGGGCAGATAGAGGTGCGCGATGCGCCCGGCCCGAGGATCGCTCAGGATCAGCTCCTTGAGCGTCGAACGCCCGTCGCCGGCGACGTAGGGAAAGTATTTCAGGCCCAGCGAAAAGATCCGCCCGTGCGCCTCGCCCGGCAGCCTTATGTAGAAGACGCCGGCCTCGCCCTCATGCGGAATGTAGCGCTGGAGAATGATGCTTTCGCCCTGGGGAAAGCCGGCGAGGTACGCATTGAGGTCGGCCTCGCTCTCGATAAGGCGGACGCCGACGCCGCGGCAGCCGATGTCCGGCTTGGCCACCACCGGCAGCGCCAGCGATGCCGCCGCCAGCCGGGCGAGCGCCCGCCGCCGATCGCCCTCGACCCAGCGCGAGCGCGTCACCGTAACGAAGGGGGCGAACCACTCGCGCGCCTCCGAGGCGGCCACCTGGCTCAGGATGGCGGTCTTGGAGCTGCCGCACAGATCGCCGGCGGGGAACAGCGGGTTCGCGACCGTAGGCAGGGTGAGGCTGCGGTGCCGGAGCGACAGGAACAGCCACTGCAGGGCGATCGGGATATAGAAGAGCCAGGTCGGCCAGAATTCGAAGCACGCAAGCGGCGGACCGGAAAGGTCGAGCGGCGGCATGCCAAGGTGCATCGCGCCCTGCGCCGGCGCCGCCTCAGGGGCGCCGGCCGATCCCATGGCCGAGCACTGTCCCCGTGCGATGCCGGCTTCCATGGATCGTGCCGCGGGTGGGACAGGAGATGGGATGCTTTGCATGACCGGACTCCCTGTTGGTTCTGCTCACCTGTTCGCTCTTGCCGCCTTGCGGGCGGCGAGCGATGCAAATTCGGAGCTTCTGGAGCACCAGCATTTCTCCCTCTGCCCGGCCAGGATGTTGCGCAACTGCCGCTCGCCGATCGGCATGGCCGCGCCGGACTTGAAGGCGCGCCAGAGATAC
>CBESNX010000183.1:0-3843 GCA_965531025.1 uncultured bacterium | reverse complement strand
GGTTGACCTGATGGCAGATGCCGGTGCCCGGCGGCACGACGCGGAAATTGTCGAACGCCGACTGGCCCCAGTGCAGGAACGCGTAACGCTCGCGGTTGCGCTCGAACTCCCGCTCGACGTTGGCCATGAAGGCGTCGTTGCCGCCATAGACGTCGACCATGACCGAGTGGTCGATCACCAGGTCCACGGCCGAGAGCGGGTTGATCCTGGTCGCATCCCCGCCCATGTCGACCATGGCCTGGCGCATGGCGGCGAGATCGACCACGGCGGGCACGCCCGTGAAGTCCTGCATCAGCACCCGCGCCGGGCGGAAGGCGATTTCGCGATCGGAGCGCTTCTCCTTCAGCCAACCGGCCAACGCCCGGATGTCGTCCGCCCTCACCGTGCGGCCATCCTCGAAGCGCAACAGGTTCTCCAGCAGTATCTTCAGGGAAACGGGAAGGCGCGAAATATCGCCGAGCCCCGCCTCGGCGGCCGCGGGAAGGCTGTAATACGTATAAGACCTGCCGGCGACATCGAGGGTGCGCCGGACGGAAAAAGTGTCATGGTCGGTGGGGGCCATGGTCGATCTCCTGATGATCTCATCCAATGCACTGGCGAAAGGGCGCCGGACCCACCTTGCCGGACGCGCCGCCCCCCACGGCGGCTACGCCCGGGAATCTCCTTATATCTAGCATCGGACGGGCCGAGTTACAGCACGAATCGCGCGCGGGCGGGCCGGAAAGCGTGGCGGCGTGCCGGAAAGCGCGGCGGCGGGCCGGAAAGCGCGGCGGCGGGCCGGAAAGCGCGGCTCACGGCCGGCGCAAAAACCACAATTCCGCCATTTTTGCGGCCCATTGGTGACACATTGGCGTTGTTTCGTGGCGTTGCTGAAATTTCCTTTGCACTCAGCCCCCCATCACGTTGCGAAGGAAATCAGCTAGCCTCCTATCCGGCTCTCTACGGCCGGAGCTAAGGCGGTCATCGGTCTGCCAACCGTTGGCCGCCTTCTTTTGCGCTCGCGCCATCACGCGCAAGGCGCGGCCCCGGCGCGAAACCCGCTAGCCGGCCCCGCTGTGCCCCGCCGCGGGACTGTGTTATATGGGATCGCCATTCATCTCGTGGGACGATTCGACACGCCCTTCATGAGTACGGCGGGGAACCCCCCGGCTCCAGTTTCGTTGCCGAAGGATTCCGGGTGAACGTATTTGCCGGCCATGGCCTCCAGTGCGTGCGCGGCGAGCGCGCGGTCTTCGCCGGCCTCGATTTCGAGGTCGGCGAGGGTGGCGCGCTCGTGCTCATCGGCCCCAACGGCGTCGGCAAATCGAGCCTCTTGCGCCTGATGGCGGGTCTCTTGAAGCCGGCGGCGGGAGAGCTCAGGTGGAACGGCGCAGCCCTCTTCGACGATCCCGAGGCCCACCGGGCGCGACTGCGCTATCTCGGCCACCTCGACGGCGTCCAGCCGCTGCTCAAGGTGGCGGAAAACCTCAAGTTCTGGGCCGGGCTTCGCGGCGCGGGCGGGGCCGGGGGCCAAGCCGCGGGGCGCGGTCTGGACGAAGCGGTGCACCGGGCGCTGGAGGCCTTCGGCTTGGCCCATCTCGCCGATATCCCCTGCCGGTTCCTCTCCGCCGGGCAGCTCCGCCGCCTGGCGCTCGCGCGCATCATCGCGATCAACGCCGCGCTCTGGCTTTTGGACGAGCCCACGGCGGGACTCGACTCGGATGCCGTGGCCGCGCTCGAACGCGCGGTCGGCGAGCATCGCGGGCGCGGCGGCATGGTCGTGCTCGTGAGCCATGCCGCGGCGACGCCCGACGACGCCGCCACCCTCGAGCTTTCGGCCTACGCCACGGCGCCAAGCGGCCCGGCGGCGGACGAGGAGATATGAACCGCTTCTTTCTCATCGTCGCCCGCGATCTCAAGCTCTCCCTGCGAAGGGGTCTCGACAGCGTCATGGTGGTGAGTTTTTTCATCCTCACCGTGGTCCTGTTTCCCCTCGGCGTCGGGCCTGAACCGGGAGTCCTTGCCCGCATCAGCCCGGGCGTCATCTGGGTCACGGCGTTGCTCGCCTCGATGCTGTCCCTCGAACGCCTGTTCCAGGCCGATTTCGAGGACGGAAGCCTCGATCTTCTGGTGCTGGCCGATCTGCCGCTGGAAGTGATCGTGCTCGCCAAGTCCCTGGCCCACTGGCTCACCACGGGGCTGCCCCTCATGGTCGCCGCCCCGGTGCTCGCGATGCTCCTGAACATGAGCGGCGAGGGTTTCGCCGCCCTGATCCTCGCCATGCTGCTCGGCACCCCCTGTCTCACGCTGATCGGCGCCATCGGGGCCGCGCTCACCGTCGGTGCGCGGCGCGGCGGCGGTTTGCTCGCGCTCCTCGTGCTGCCCCTTTACATTCCCGTGCTGATCTTCGGGGTCGCGGCGGTGGACGCGGCGATAGGCGGACTCGCGGTGCGTCCCTATATGTTGCTGGGCGCGTTGTTGTTGGTGATGCTGGTGCTCGCGCCGCTCGCCAGCGCCGCCGCCCTGCGCCAGGCGGTCGAATGACGCCCGCGTCCGGGGAACCGGGGGGAAGGGCGGCCTTGAAGATGTGCGATCATGACTCGGATCACTGGAAAAACCCGCGGCCACGCACTAAATCAGCCCGTATCGAACCGTCCCGTATCGAACCCAGGGGCGCGTTTTGAGCTTCATCGCTGACGGAACCCATCGATGCACCGATTCGCCAATCCCAACCGTTTCCTGAGGCTTTCGGCCGCAATCCTTCCCTGGTGCGCCTGGCTTACGGCGGCGGCCCTCGTTGCCGGCCTTTATCTCGGACTGCTTGTCGCGCCGCCCGACTACCAGCAGGGAGACAGCGTGCGGATCATGTACGTGCACGTGCCGGCCGCCTGGATGGCCCTGTCCATTTACACCTTCATGGCCGCGGCCTCGGCCGTCGCGCTCATCTGGAAGCATCCGCTGGCGGACCTCATGGCCAAGTCCGCCGCCCCGATCGGCGCGGGCTTCACCCTCATCAGCCTGATCACCGGCGCCTTGTGGGGCCAGCCCAGCTGGGGCGCCTGGTGGGTGTGGGACGCCAGACTGACCTCCGTGCTGGTCCTGTTTTTCCTGTATTTGGGCTACATCGCGCTTGTGAACGCGTTCGACGACCCCACCCGCGGCGCCAAGGCGGCGGCGATCCTGGCGCTGGTGGGCTTCGTCAACATCCCCATCATCAAGGGCTCCGTCGAGTGGTGGAACACCCTGCATCAGCCCGCCAGCATCACCAGGATCGGCGCGCCGTCGATCCACGTCTCGATGCTGATCCCGCTCTTGCTGATGGCGCTGGCCTTTGCGGGCTACTTCGTCTGCGTCCTGATCCTGCGGGTGCGCGGCGAGATTGCCGCGCGCAAGATCCGGACCCTGCGCCTGATTAAGGCCAAGGATTGAGGCGGTTCGGGCGGCGGCGAAGGCGTGGAATGAACCTTGACGCCGAGGCGCGGCGCATTCGGCCCTTTGACTCCTGTTCGGCGGGATTCTAGTTTGCGGTCAGGTTTGCAACAGATGGAGACGGTGATGAACCGAGTGACGTTACGGGCCTTGACCCTGGTGGCGGCCTTTGCCCTGGCCGCGGGGCCCGCCATGGCCGGCGGCGATCCGGTCAAAGGCAAGAAGGTGTTCGCAAAGTGCAAGGTCTGCCACTCCGTCAAGAAAGGAAAAAACAAGGTCGGGCCGAGCCTGTACGGAGTTTTCGGGCGCACGGCCGGCACCGGCGCCGGGTTCAAGCGCTACTCGCCGGCGATGAAGAAGTCGGGCGTGGTCTGGAGCGCCGAAACGCTGGACAAGTACCTCGCGAAACCCAAGGGGTTCATCAAGGGCAACCGC
>CBESNX010000182.1:0-3848 GCA_965531025.1 uncultured bacterium | reverse complement strand
AAAAAAGACCGCCAAGCCGGGTGCAGGCCGCCGTGGCCGTCACGGCCGGGATGAATCGGAAAAGCGCCGGGCGGATCACGAGCGAGCCGGCCCGGCGCCTTAACGCCACCAACCCTCCTCTGCCCAATCCGCCTTTGGCGGCGGACCTTCCCCCCCCAGGCCCAGGTCCAGGTCCAGGTCCAGGCCCAGGGTTGCCGCGTGACGGGCGGAGATTCCGGCAGACTTAACCCAAACTTAACCGGTGCCGGTTAGGTTTCCGCTCGTTGCGGCACCGACCTTTCCCGGCGACCGGGAAGGGGTCGCGCGGTGGCCGTCTCTAACGACAAGTCCGTCCCGGACGTGAAAGCCGTCATGGGCACATACGTGGTCTCGACGGACATCGGTGCGGACGAAAGCGGATAGGGCCCGGCCGGCGTGCGATGGGCGGGCCGCCGGCTGGTGCCGCCATGGGTCTGGATCAGGGAGCGCCGGAGCGGGTCCGGCTGGGAATTTACGTCCCGACCGGGGATGGGCGGCGGCTTGAATTTCAGGAGCGGCGCGACCGAGCCATGGTTACGGAAGATACGCAAACCGGGTGGCCGTGAATGTCCCAGGCATGGTTGATCACCCTTTGTGGATCCGATCTCGCCGCCGCGCCCGGCAAAGCGCACGGAACTCCCCCTCGGCCGGCGGCGGTGCTCCGTCCAACCATCGCGGCGGGCACGTGATGGTCGGGCGTGCGGCACAAGGGATGATCGGCGCCGGCCTCGGGCTGGTGGTCGCTCTGCTTGCGGCCGGGGACGGGCCGGCGGTCGCGGCGCCTGAAGCCGATGACGAGCTCGGGACTTTCACCAGGGACGGATCGGTGGTCCTCGATCTGGCGGACCGCAAGGCGCCGGGCAAAGCCGAGGAGACGGGCACGGCGCAGGCGCGCGCCTCTCGTCCGTTTCGTGCGCGTCTCGGGGTGCGCGTCGCAGAGCACAAGGGATTCAGCCGCCTGGTTTTCGATTGGATGGAGGCCGTCGACTACCGGATCGCCAAGGAGGACGGGAGCGCCATCATCCGCTTCAACCGGGCCGCGTCGATCGACATGGAGGACTTGCGCGCCAATCTCCCCAAATACGTGACGGGGGTGAGCGCTTCCGCCGGCGCCGACGGCCTTGTCGTCAGGCTGGCCGTCAACGAGGCTGTGAGGCTGCGCCATTTCCGCACCGGCACCCGCGTGGTGGTCGATGTGCTGAAGCCGGCAACCGCAGCCAGGCGGAGCGCAAAGCCGGCAAGACACGTCAACGCCGTCGAGGCGCCGCCGCCCGCGGCGAAGCCCCCGGCGACGGACGAAATGCCTGCCTCGAAGCCGGCGCCTCAAGCGCACGCGGAGGAGCAACGAGCCGCAATCCTCAAGCCCGCCGGCCAGACGCGTAGGCCCGGAGCCGCCGAGCCGACCGACCTCATCGGCCCGCGGCTGAAGGGCAGGCTCAACGCGGGGCAGATTTCGGTGGAATGGGGCAATGCCCGGAACGTCACGCGCCTCAGCTTCGGCTGGCGGGAGAAGGTCGGTGCCGCGGTTTTCACCCGCGCGGGCTTTCTCTGGGTCGTTTTCGACCACGAGGCATCGCTCGGTCTCGACGGGCTCGGCCGCGGGCGGGGCAAGGATGTCGGGAGGTCCGAGCAGCGCACGCTCGCCGGCGCGACCGTCGTAAGATTCGAAGTCGCTTCCGACGCCAACCCGGTTGTGCGGCGGGACGGCACGGCGTGGATCGTCGAACTCGTCAAAGGGGCTTCCCGGCCCTCGTCCGAGATCCCCATTGAGTCCGATATGGACGCGACCGCGGGGCCGCGCCTGTTCCTCAAAGTGGCCGATGCGGGCAATGCGGTTGAGATCAGGGATCCGGAAGTCGGGGACAAATTTTGGGCCGTGCCCGTCGCCGCCGCGGGCCGGGGCGTCGGCAGCGCCCGCACCTTTGCGGAACTGCAAGTCCTCGCAACCGCCCAGGGCGTTGCCATAAGCCCGCTGGCCGACGGCGTTAGGATCCGGACCCTGCCCGGCGGCATCGAGCTGACGATGGCGGGGGGGCTGACATTGTCCGGCGACGCTCCGCCGGCGGCGCAAAAGGCGGAGAAGCGTAATGACGCCGAATTCGGGGGCCAAACCCCTGCGGCCCTCTCACATACCGTTCTCCCCTGAGAGAAGGAACAATGGCGGAGACGGCAAAAAACGGCACGGATGCACAGATGGCATCCCATCTCCTGGCGATGCGTGGTAAGGTAGCCGCGCTTCTAGTGAGGCGGACCTTGGCACAGGATCTCGAGGCACCGACAACCGCGATTCGTCTGCTTCTTGCCGGGCGCGGCTGGGCCAAACCATGGCGCGAGCCCGCGTTCTGGGGCGCCCTGGCGGCGCTGTTCCTGGCGGCGGCCGGCGCGCTTTTTATTTTGGATGTGCGGGGTTCAGGGGAGAGTGCGGCGTTGGCGATGCCGTGGCCGGTCGCCGCAGGGATCGCGGCGGTGGCGTGCGCGGGGCTCTGGGCGTTTCTCCGCGTTGGCGGGTCGCGCGCTTCGCTCAAGGCCGAGAACGACCTGCTGGTCCGCGCCCTCGAGGCCGAGCCCGGTGCGCGGCTGATCGTCGGCCCCGAGGGTGCGCCCGTTTACGGCAATGCCGCCTATCATAGAATGTTCGCCGTCGACCCGCGCTCGAAGCCGCGTTCGCTCGACCACCTTTTCGAGCGCGACGGGGAGGCGGGCGAACAAATCTCCCGCCTGCGGGAAATCGCCGTTTCCGGCGAGGTGGGCCGTGCCGAAATCGAGGTTGTGTCGCCTTCGGGCGAGCCGGAGTGGCGCGGAATTTCGGCCTCTCCCCTCGAGGGGCGCCCCGGCTTCGTGCTGTGGTCCTTCGAGGACATCACCTCGCGCCGCCTGGACCAGGCCATCCGCGAGGAGCGGGAAAAACGCCTCGAATTCCTGGACAACGCGTCGGTCGGCTTCTACTCGGTCGATGCCAAGGGGCGCTTTCGTTACATCAACCATACCCTTGCCGGGTGGCTGGGCTACACGCCGGAAGAGGTCGTCAACGGCGAAAAGCGGCTCCATGAGTTCGTGGTCGGCGACGGGCTCGAGGATGCGGCGCCTTACGATCCGTTCGCAAAGCGCGGTCCGGGCGGGCGCGGTGAGGTCACGATGCGCAAGCGCGATGGCGGGGAAGTTCAGGTCACCATCATCGAGACCGTTATCGAGGACGAGGGCGGGCTGCACACCCGCTCGGTGGTTCACGACCTGACGCCCGCGGACGAGCCGCAACAGGTTCCGCGCGGGTCGGAACAGCGTTTCCAAAACTTGTTCGAGGACGCGCCCATCGGCGCCGCACTCCTTGATCTTGAGGGCAAGGTCGTCGAGTGCAACCGCGCCTTTCGGGAGATGGCGGCCGCCGGGCGGACAGACGTCGTGGGGTCATCGCTGGCCGGGCTCGTGGCGGAGGGGGAGCGGGAGCAGCTGGCTGCCAGGCTCTCCGAGCTGATCGAGGGGAGAGTTTTGGCCGCGCCCTTCGAAGTGCGGTTTCCGGGCGAGAAGGAGCGAGTGGCCTCGCTGTTCCTCAACCGGATGGAAGACGGCGCCGGCCGGGTTGCGGGCGTGATCCTCCAGTTCGTCGACACGACCGGGCGGAAGAATCTGGAGATGCAGGTCAACCAGTCCCACAAGATGCAGGCGGTGGGTCAGCTTGCGGGCGGCATCGCCCATGACTTCAACAACCTGCTGACGGTGATGATCGGTTTTTGCGACTTGTTGCTGCTGCGCCACCGCCCGGGCGAGCAAACCTTCGCCGACATCATGCAGATCAAGCAGAACGCCAACCGCGCCGCCAACCTGGTGCGCCA
>CBESNX010000181.1:0-3869 GCA_965531025.1 uncultured bacterium | reverse complement strand
TCGGCGGTCGGCGCGCGGGTGTTTTGCGGCTCCAGCGGAGTCGGTTGGTTCTACGCCTTCGAGGTCTTGGCGGTCACCGCCGGGCTGCGCATCCCGATGGTGGCCATGGTGGGCAACCGCGCGCTTGACGATCCCGGCGCCTTCGGCGTGGAGCACAACGATGCGCTCGCGGTGCGCGACTTGGGGTGGATGCTCTATTGGGTGGCGACGGCGCAGGAAGCACTGGACACGGCGTTGATCGCTTACCGGGTGGCGGAGGATCCGCGCGTTTTCCTGCCTTGCGCGATCAGCTGTGACGGCGCTTTCCTCACCCACTCCCAGGCCATCGTCATGGTGCCCGCTCAGGAGAAGGTGGACAAGTTCCTGCCGCCCTATGACCGCGGCTCGAAACTCCTGCATCCCGACAACCCGATCACCATCGCCCCGCAGGTGAACGAGGACTGGCTGATGGAAATCCGCCGGCAGAACGACATGGCGATGCGCCGGGCCCGAGGCGTCATCATCGAGGCCTACGGCGAGTTCAACGAGGTTTTCGGCCGCGGCGGCGAGCCGTTCATCGAGCAATACATGATGGACGACGCCGAGATCGCCCTCGTCGGCATGGGCACCCTGGCACTGTCGGTGAAAGTGGCGATTCGCAAGCTGCGGGAGGAGGGCAAGAAGATCGGCTTCGTGCGCGTGAAGTGGTTCCGCCCCTTCCCCACCGAAGAGCTCCAGGCAACACTGTCAGGCATGAAGGCGGTAGGGGTGATCGACCGCGACTACGGCTTCGGGTCGGCGTTCCACGCCGGCGTCTTGGCCAACGAGATCCGTTCGGCCCTTTACCCGCTGGAGAACCGACCCGCCGTGATCGGGTTCATTGCCGGTCTCGGTGGGCGTGAGGTGACCCGGGACAGCGTCATGGAGATCAGCGAAATGACCTTCGCGGCCGCGAACGATGGGAAGGTGGACGAACAGGAAACCCACTGGATTGGGGTGAGGGAGTAAGGACGATGGAACAGCAGACCGTGGAAAGCTTGGAAGAGTTCATCTCTACGCAAGTCCTCGATCCCTTCAAGGGGGTCAAGAAGATCTCCGAGGAGGAATATTTCACGTCGGGCCATCGCACCTGTCAGGGCTGCGAGTCTGCCCTGGTCATGAAGCTCATGGCCAAGGCCGCCGGCCCCCGGTCGGTCATCCTCGGCAGCACCGGCTGTATGTACGTGGCCAACACCACCTATTACAGCACGCCCTGGGCGGTGCCCTGGATGCACACCCAACTGGGCTCGTCGGGCTCGGCCGCCACCGGCACGGCGGCGGGGCTCAAGGCGCTGATGCGCAAGGGCAAGATCAAAAAGGAGCCCATCAACATTATCGCCTTCTGCGGCGATGGCGGCGGCGCCGACATGGGGCTTTCGGCGATCTCCGCGGCTCTTCAACACACCCAGTACAACCTGCTGATCCTGATGTACGACAACGAGTCCTACGCCAATACCGACATCCAGGTGTCGGGCTCCTCGCCGTACGGCGCCAACTCCACCTTCAGCCCCCCGGGCAAGGCACGCCGCATCATGCACCGGCGCTGGAAGAAGAACACCGCGGCGATGCTGGCCGCGGGCCACCCGGATTGCAAATACGTCGCCACGGTGTGCGCCTCCTACGCCCTCGACATGATGAACAAGGTGCGAAAGGCACTGACCATCGGCGGGCCGACGTTCATCCACTCGCTCGATCCTTGCCCCAAGGGCTGGGACTACGACCCGATGTTCTCGCATGAGCTCGGGGAGATGGCTGTGGAGACCGGCATCTGGCCGCTTTACGAGGTCGAAGAGGGCAAGCTCAAGATGTACGGCAAGACCAAGCGGATCGTGAACGGACAGTTGAAGCGCAAGCCGGTTCGCGAGTACTTGATGAGGCAGGGTCGCTTCGCCCACTTTACCGAGGAAGATATCGAGTACTTCCAGGCGAAGACGGATGCGATGTGGGAGAAGTGGGTCTTCCCAGGGGTGATTCCGTTCGTCGAGGCGTAGCCCAATCGCCTCGCTCCCTCTTCGCATGCCCGCGGGGGCCTTTGGCCGGCGTGGCGTGGATGAGGTTGATGGGGGCCGTCTAGTTTGAGACGTCCGCGCCCTTGACCTCACGAGGCACGGCTTGGCGGGCGCTCAAGGGGATTTAGCCTTACCTCCCGCTCACTTGTCTCCGCGACCTTCCCAAGCTTCCGTAAAGCCGACAACGCGGCCTTCGTGAGCCGTCCCGGATAACCGAGCCAAGAGGCGGCCGGGTTTCCCTGGGGGTCTCCCCAGTGGTCTCCGCCCGGCACACGGCGCTGAAATCGTCTGTCCTCCGCGAGGGATCTGAAAGTCGAGCTCTCCGTCGCTCTACTTGTGTTGGAAACATGTTCAAAATAATAATATACGGTCTTTCCCTAATCGTTCCCGCGGTTGACCGGAGGCGTGTCGATGTCGGTAAGCGTCGCGATCATTGGTTCCGGCCCAGGTGGATTCTACACGGCCGACGCGCTCCTTAAGTCGGGCGGGGATTGTCGCATCGACATTATCGAGCGTCTGCCCACGCCCTTCGGCCTGATCCGCGACGGTGTGGCGCCGGACCATCAATCCATCAAGAAGGTCTGGAAATCGTTCGAGCGCACGGCGCTCGACGAGCGTGTGCGGTATTACGGCAACGTCAAGGTCGGCCGAGACGTCCATCTGGACGAGCTCCGCGCGCGCTATGACGCCGTGGTGCTGGCCGTCGGCGCGCCAGTGGACCGCCGCCTCGGCATCCCGGGGGAGGACAAGGAGGGAGTGGTCGGCTCGGCCGCGTTCGTCGGCTGGTACAATGCCCATCCGGACTTCGTGGACCTCGATCCCGACCTCGACACCACCGCGGTCGCGGTCATCGGCAACGGCAACGTCGCCATCGACGTTGTCCGCTTGCTCGCCAAGACGCCGGCGGAAATGGAGGCGTCCGACCTGCCGGATTACGCGGCCGACGCGATCCACAACGCGCCGATCACCGAGCTCTACATGTTCGGCCGGCGCGGCGCCGTCGAAGCCAAGTTCACCAACGTCGAGCTGCGTGAGATGGGGCGGCTCGAGAACTGCCTGCCGCTGGTCGATACCGCACAGTTGCCGGACGGGGTCGGCGATTTGCCGGACCGGGAGCGCCGGCTCAAGGAGAAGAACCTGGCGACTCTCGGGGAATTCGCCGCCATGACTCCGGACGGCAAGACCAAGCGCCTGCATTTCTGTTTCTACGCCGCGCCGGTCGAGGTCCTCGGCGAGAGCAAGGTCGAGGGCCTGCGTCTGGAGCGCACCCGCATCGAGGACGGCCGCGCCGTCGGCACCGGCGAGTTTTTCGAGGTGGCGTGCGGCCTCGTCATCGCCGCCATCGGCTATCGCGCTGAACCCCTCGACGGCATGCCCTTCGACGAGGTGCGCGGGATCTCGGTGAATTCCGAAGGACGCGTGGCGGACGGGGTTTACGCGGTCGGCTGGATCAAGCGGGGCCCGACCGGCGTGATCGGCACCAACAAGCCCGACGGCGAGCTCGCGGCGGAATATATCCGCGCGGATTTTCCCCGAGGCGCGAAACCGGGGCGGGAAGAGTTCGAGAGTCTGTTGAGGGAAAAGGGTGTCAGGTGGGTGACCTACCCCGAGTGGCAGACCATCGATCAGGCCGAGATCGCGAACGCCCGGCCCGGCGCGCCGCGGCGCAAGTTCCTGGTCGTCGAGGAGATGCTGGCGGTGATCGACTAGAGCGCTATCCGACCAAATTGAACCATTTGACCGGGATGGTTTTGCAGTGCCTTTTTATGAAATATCCGGGCTAGGCACGCTTCGCATGGCGATGTGAGGGTTTCCAGATTCTGGAAACCGGCAAAGATGCGC
>CBESNX010000180.1:0-3869 GCA_965531025.1 uncultured bacterium | reverse complement strand
CGCCCGCGCTCACTCGCCGAGGCGCTGGACCATGACGGCGTTCTTCATGGCCTTCTGCAGCTTCTCGAACGCGCGCACCTCGATCTGACGGATGCGTTCCCTGGAAATGCCGTACTGCCGGCTCAGTTGCTGCAGGGTCAACGGATCTTCCTTGAGGCGCCGCTCGGTCAGGATGTGACGCTCACGCTTGTTCAAACTCTTCATGGCTTGGCTAAGCAGCTTGCGGCGGTTGTCGAGCTCCTCCTTTTCGGCGAGTTCGACTTCCTGGCCTTCGCTTTCATCGATCAGCCAGTCCTGCCATTCGCCGTCGAAATCATCGCGCAACGGCGCGTTGAGGGAATGGTCGGGACCGCTCAGCCGCCGGTTCATGTTGATGACGTCCGCATCGGTGACATTCAGCTGCCGGGCGATCTCGGCAACCTTTTCCGGGGGCATGTCCCCTTCCTCGATGGCCTGCATCTGGCCCTTGATCTTGCGCAGGTTGAAGAACAGCTTCTTCTGTGCCGCCGTCGTGCCCATTTTCACCAGCGACCAGGAGTGCAGGATGTACTCTTGGATGGCCGCGCGAATCCACCACATGGCGTAGGTCGCCAGGCGGAAGCCGCGCTCCGGGTCGAACCGCTTGACCGCCTGCATCATGCCGAGGTTGCCTTCGGAAATGAGCTCACCTATGGGCAGGCCGTAGCCGCGGTACCCCATGGCGATCTTGGCGACCAGGCGCAAATGACTGGTCACCAGCCTGTGCGCCGCCTCGATGTCGTCATGCTCGCGCCAGCTCTTGGCCAGCATGTATTCCTCTTCCTTCTCCAGCATGGGAAACTTGCGGATCTCCTGAAGATACCGCGCCAAGTTCCCTTCCGGGCTGATGATAGGAAGGCCGGGTATAGCGGTCATGCGTCACGAACTCCTGCAACTGACGGGTTCATGGGCGCCTCTCGGCCGCTTCGAGAACCCGGTGGCAATCGCTCTTCATGCCACTCCTCATGCCACAGTGCGTTTAATTATACCCTATGATTATACCTTACTAAATTGGTCAAGTATAGTTAATGTTTAAATTCCCTCTAAATGCTCTACTAAGCACCTGATATCACAGGGTAACTGTGAGTCAAATTCGATCCTCTTCGCGGTCGCGGGATGGGTAAATCCGATGCGACAGGCGTGAAGCGCCTGGCGCTTGAGCCCTTCGACGGCCGCCCGGGCGCTTCCCTCGAGCGGGTGCAGGCGAGCCTGTTTGTTCCCGGTGTAAGCGGGATCGCCGATGACCGGATGGCCAATCGAAGCCAGGTGCACCCGGATCTGATGGGTGCGCCCGGTGGCCAGGCGGCATTCGATGAGCGCGGCCGCCGACGCCAGGGGCTTGAGCACCGAGTAGCGCGTGAGCGCGGGCTTGCCGCCGCGCTTGAGCACCGCCATCTTCTTGCGGTTTCTAGGGTCGCGGCCGATATTGCCGGCGATTTCGCCCCGGCGCGGCGAGGGCACACCCCAGACCACCGCCTTGTAGACCCGGGTGACGCTGTGCGCGGCCAACTGGGCGGCAAGGCCGGCGTGGGCGGCGTCGTTCTTGGCCACCACCATGAGCCCGCTGGTGTCCTTGTCCAGCCGGTGCACGATCCCGGGGCGGCGCACCCCGCCGACGCCCGAGAGGGAATCGCCGCAATGGGCGATCAGGGCGTTGACGAGGGTCGAGTCCGGGTTGCCCGGCGCGGGGTGGACCACCAGGCCGGCGGGTTTGTCGATCACCAGCAAGTGCGCGTCCTCGTGGATGATGTCGAGCGCGATGTACTGCGCCCTCGGAATGGCGGGCGCAGTCTCCGGGACAAAAATGGCAAAAGTTTGGCCGGGTTTGACCCGGTATGGCGGGTCCTTTATCGTCTCGCCGTCGGTGCTGACCCGGCCGTCTTCGATGAGGGCCTTGATCCTTGTCCGCGATAAATCGGAGACCATTGCCGCGAGGAAGCTGTCGAGCCGGGCGCCCGCCTCCGATTCGCCGGCCTTGACGGTGTATGTGGTCGCGCGCTTGAGGTCCGTCATGAGAGGCAGAGTGGACTGAAACCATGCAGGCACTCAAGGCCTTAGTCGTCATCTTTGGCGTCCTGATCGTGGCCGGGATCGCGGTTCTCGGCGTCGCCGTCTACCGCGGCGCCGTGAACCTTGCCGGCGAACCGGCCCCAACCTCCGCCGCGCCCCGGCCCTCGGCCGGTTCCGTTTGCGGGAAGGCCGGCGGAGAAGGATCCGGGCCGCGCCGCGGATTCGGCACGCAGGAGCTGACGTTGCCCACGGGAAGCCGCATCGTCGAGAGGGTTGCCGAGGGCGATCGGCTGATCCTGCGGCTTCGTTTGCGCGACGGCGGCCCGCAAATCGTGATCCTCGACATGGCGAGCGGCGCGCGGCTCGGCACCGTCGGGTTCACCGAGGGGGCGTTCACGGAGGGCGAGGTGACGCGGCGCGCGGCCGGCGCGCGATAACGCGCGCCCTCTCCATCAGCGATGATCTTGCTTGCGCCCGAGCATCTGGAAGAGATCGCCGCCGAGGCCGAAGCGGCGTACCCCGAGGAATGTTGCGGCTTGCTGGTGGGCCACGCGCGCGGCAAGGGCGGCTTCGAGGTGGTCCGCGTGGTGCCGAGCCCGAACGTCGATCCGCAAGGCGGGCGCGGACGTTTCGAGATCGATCCCCGCCTGCTCCTGGAGTTGCAGCGAACTTTGCGCCACGGCCCGGAAAGGATCATCGGGCACTATCACTCCCATCCCGACCATCCGGCCTCACCCTCGGCCCGGGATCTCGACAGGGCTTGGCAGCCCGGCCTCGTGTGGCTGATCACCTCCGTCGCCGGCGGGGCCGCGGTCGAGACCAAGGCCCATGTTCTGGAACGAGGCGGCGGTTTCCGCGAAATCGAACTTACGACCACCGCCGGCAAGTCCTAGCCCTGGCGCGAGCCGGAAACGGCCGCACGCGCGCTGTCCTTGGCGCACGGCTCCAGGCCGCCTGACTTACAGAACTTAAAGCTCGATGCCGCGGCGGTCCATGGCCCGCTTCCATTTGGTTTCGAGCTTGTCGTCGAAAATGATTTTCTCGTCGGCGGGCGCCGTGACCCACGCCTTGGCCTTGAGTTCGTTTTCCAGTTGGCCCGGCCCCCAGCCGGCGTAGCCGAAGGTGAACAGGCTTGCGCGCGGGCCCTTGCCGGCGGCGATCGCACGCAGGATGTCGAGGTTCCGGGTCAGCGCCACCCGGCCGTTGACCACCAGGGTTCCGTCCCGGACATAGTCGGCGGTGTGCAGGACGAAGCCGAACTTCGGCTCCACCGGTCCGCCGTAATGAACCCGGATATCGCCCGGAACCTCTTCTTCCTTGCCCAGGCCCTTCAGCAGGCTCATGAGCGGGACGATCCCGAGCGAACGGTTGACCACGAGCCCCATGGCGCCGCCGGCGTCGTGACTGACCATGAAGATGACGGTTCGCACGAAGCGGGGGTCCCGCATGGCGGGGGCCGCGACCAGCAGCTGGCCGGCGAGATAGCCCGACTGCGGCGGGGCGCCGGGCGGCGGCTTGGCGCCCATGGTGAGGCCCGAAAGGCCCGCAAGCAGCGCCGCGGCGGCCGCCGCCAGGCAAAGGGTGCGACGCCCGTGCGCGAGGCGTCGTTTCCACTCGAGATTCATCACGGCGCCCACAGTATAACAGCTTTTCGCCACCTCGCGTGATCACGGGCGCCGGGCGGCTTGGCATGGCAAAACACTTGATCGTGTTCCGGGCTTTCGCTATGACAGCGCATCCGGCCGCCGCCTCGCCGGGCCAGCGTCCCCTTCGTCTAGAGGCCCAGGACACCGCCCTCTCACGGCGGCAACGGGGGTTCGAATCCCCCAGGGGACGCCAAT
>CBESNX010000179.1:0-3871 GCA_965531025.1 uncultured bacterium | reverse complement strand
TCTACGACCGGGCGGAAGCCGATTTCAACCGAGCCCGAGAACTTAAAGCTGGCAAGTAAGCGTACCCGTGAGATCGAGATATGCGATCTTGCAGAAGCCCTTGGGGCCGGAGCACCCCAACGTAGCGACGGGGTTGAAGAACTAGGCCGCCCTGTTACGTAAGACCGGACGCAACTCCGAGGCGGCAAAGCTAGAGGCCCGCGCCAAGGCGATGATCCGCTGCTATTGACCCTTATTCGCGGCGCCGTTCACCGGCCGGCGACGGTCATGCCGTCGATGCGCAGGGTCGGGGCGTCGATGCCGTAACGGCCCTCGAGGTCGTTGGCCGGCGCGAGATTGGCGAACATGGCCGTGAGGTTGCCCGCCACGGTCAGCTCGCTCACGGGGTACGCGATCTCTCCCTGCTCGATCCAGAAGCCCGTCGCGCCCCGGCTGTAATCGCCGGTCACCGTGTTGACCCCCATGCCGATCAGCTCGGTGACGTAAAGGCCGCTCTCGATGTCGGACATCAGCTCGGTGGGTGTGACGGGCCCGGGCTCGAGATAGAGGTTGGTCGGGGCCGGCGCAGGCGGAGCGGAGGTGCCCCGGGCGGCGTGTCCGGTGGTGGCGAGGCCGAGCTGGCGGGCCGAGCGCAGATCCAGCAGCCAGGTCCGCAACGTCCCGCCCTCGACGACATTGTCCCGTTTATTGGCGCAACCCTCGCCGTCGAACGGTTTCGAGCGCAGCCCCCGTTTGCGGTGCGGATCGTCGACGATGACGAGGGAAGCCCGAAACACCGCCTTTCCCATCCTGTCCTTGAGGAAGCTCGTGCCCCGCGCGACGGCCGTGCCGTTGATGGCCCCGGCGAGGTGGCGCAACAGGCCGCCGGCGACGCGCGGGTCGTAGACCACCGGCACCTTCGCCGTCCTCACCTTGCGCGGGTTGAGCCGCGCGACCGCCTTTTCCCCGGCGCTGCGGCCGATCTCCTCCGCGTCCTTGAGGTCGGCCGCGTGCACCGCGGACGAGAAGTCGTAGTCGCGCTCCATGCCCGTGCCTTCGCCCGCCAGCACCGAAACCCCGAAGCCGTGCCGCGTGACCGCGTAAGACCCGGTGAACCCGTTGCTCGCGGCCATGGAGACCCGGCTCAGGCTCCAGTTCGCCTCGGCCCCTTCGGAGTTGGAGACTCCCTTGACCGCGCGGGCGGCGTCCTCGGCCCGGCGCGCCCGTTCCGCGAGCTCTTCCGGGCCCGGCTCGCGGGCGTCGCACAGGTCGAGATCGGGAACCTCGCGCGCGAGAAGCGGGGGCTCGGCCAGGCCGCAATGGGGATCCTCGAGGGCGGCCCTGGCCATGGCGACGGCGCGCTCCGCCAGTTCCGCGAGCGACCGGGGCGAGATGTCGGTGGAGGAGACGATGGCCTGGCGCTTGCCGACGAAGACCCTGAGGCCCAAATCGTCGCTTTCCGCCCGCTCCAACCCCTCAGGCGCACCCAGGCGCTGGGCGAGCGAGAGCGAGGCGCTCTTGAACAGAACCGCGTCCGCGGCCCCGGCGCCCGCGCCTTTGGCGTTCGTGATGAGACCCGCGAGCAGGTCGAGCGCGTCTTCGGCGGACATCAAAGGCCTCTTGGCTCCGGCGAAAATCGTCGCCGGTTGTTATAGGGGTAGTTATAGGGGCAGTTATAGGGGAAGAGGCAGGATGGCCGCCACCCCGAATGCTGAACGACAGCGAGGCAACGGCGCACCGGGTTGGCCCCTTATTTCCAGATCGGTTTTCCTGAACCGGGCAGGCCGTAGCTTTCCCACTTGGCCGTCACTTCCTCGACGATCTCGTCCGCCATGCGGATTTTCCTGCCCCACGGACGCGAGGTCTCCGGCGGCCACTTGTTGGTGGCATCGAGCCCGATCTTGCCGCCCAGACCCGGCTCCGGCGATGCGAAGTCGAGATAGTCGATCGGCGTGTGCTCGATCACGGTGATGTCGCGGGCGGGGTCCATGCGGGTGGAGACCGCCCACATCACGTCCTTCCAGTCGCGAATGTCGATGTCGTCATCGACCACGATGACGAACTTCGTGTACAGGAACTGACGCAGATAGGACCAGATTCCCATCATCATCCGCTTGGCGTGGCCTGGATAGGCCTTGCGGATCGACATCAGCGCGATGCGGTACGAGCACCCCTCCGGCGGCAGGTAAAAATCGACGATCTCCGGGAACTGCCGGACGAGAATCGGCAGGAACACCTCGTTCAGCGCCTGGCCCAGTACGGAGGGCTCATCCGGCGGCCGGCCGGTGAAGGTGGTGAGGTAGATGGGGTCCGCGCGCATGGTCATCGCGCTCACGGTGAAGACGGGAAACTTTTCGACCGCGTTGTAATAGCCGGTGTGATCGCCGTAGGGCCCCTCGTCCTCGAGTTCATTGAGCGAAACATGGCCCTCGAGCACGATCTCGGCCGCGGCGGGGACCTTGAGCGGCACCGTGACGCAGTCGGCGAGCTCCACCCGCCGGCCCCGCAGGAGGCCCGCGAACTGATACTCCGAGAGCGTCTCGGGAACGGGGGTGACCGCCGCGATGAGGGTCGCCGGGTCGGCCCCGATCACGGCGGCCGCGGGCAACGGCTCATCGCTCGCGCGTTTCCAGCGGGCGTGGTGCAGGGCGCCGCCGCGGTGACGGAGCCAGCGCATGAGCGTCGTGTTCTTTCCCGTCACCTGCATGCGGTAGACGCCGAGGTTGAACTCATCCGTCTTCGTTTCCCCCGGGCCCTTGGTCACCACCAGCGGCCAGGTGATGAGCGGCGCCGGCTCGCCCGGCCAGCAGGTCTGCACCGGCAGCGCCCCGAGGTCGATCTCGTCTCCCCTCAACACCACCTCCTGGCACGGGGCGCGGGACACCCGCTTCGGCTTCCCGGCGAGCACCGTCTTCAGAAGCGGGAGCATTTCGAAGGCCTCGCGCACGCCTTCGGGGGGCTCGGGGTGGTCGAGGAACGCGAGCATCTCGCCCAGGGCGCGGAGCTCGCCGGGCTCCCGGCCCATCGCCCAGGCGACGCGCTCGACCGTGCCGAACAGGTTGGCGAGCACCGGCATGGCGAAGCGCGGGCCGTCGTGGCGCACCACGTTCTCGAACAGCACGGCGGGGCCCGCTTCCGCCAAAAGCCGGGTCTGGATTTCCGTGATCTCGAGCTCCGGCGAGACGGGCGCGGTGACGCGCGCAAGCCTCTGGTTGCGTTCGAGATGAGTCACGAAATCGCGCAGCGATGCGAAAGCCATGGGGAAAAGAGCTTACATGGCTTGGGCCGCGTGCGCAGGGGCGAATTTACGATTTCTTAACCTTGATCGGCTGACCATGGAAATCGAAGGGTCTCCCGTGACGGGCGTGTGAAGAGGTTTGATGTCAGTCTGAATTCGGCGCCTCTTAAGCAGACGGTCATGACGAGGGACACTTCGATGGCTTTGATCTGCCGCGGGCGTGCGCCGCTGTCGCGCCCTCTCGTACGTCGCCCGATCGAGCAAGAGTTGGGCATGGACATTCATCGCCGGAGTGTTTGACGATGGCATGCTACTGGGTTTTTGGCGGCGAGTACGAATCGACGGACTTCACCGCAATGGCCGAGGGCCGCGTGGAAGAGCGCTACGGGCCTTTCGAGACCTACGCCGCGGCCAAGGAGGAGTGGGCGCGCCTGTCCGCGGCCAGCGCCGATAACCACAACGTGCGTTTTTTCGTCCGCAGGCAGGAGGAGGGCGCGCCCCGGCACCTTTCGGCGTGAGCCCCGTATGGTGGGTTCAGAATAATGGGGTCAAAGCCCCCTATTTGTGAGCTGACCGGCGATGAGCCCGGCGAGCACGATCCAGCCAAAGATCCGGTTGGACCTGAACTTGGCGAGGCAATCGCCGGGGTTGTCA
>CBESNX010000178.1:0-3884 GCA_965531025.1 uncultured bacterium | reverse complement strand
GCGGCTTCCTCCAGGCAGGGCGGACCAAGGTGGGCTTATTTGGGAGCCGCGGGTTGATATGATTTTTGCTTGAAGAGAGCAACCGGCTCCGGCACGCGGCCGGAAGCCTTGCCGCCGGGGCCGGCTGGCCGTCATAATCCCGCCATGATCGTCCTGTTCACCGATTTCGGGCCCGCCGGTCCGTATGTCGGCCAGATGAAGGCGCTGCTTTATCGTGAGGCGCCGGGCGTGCCGGTCGTCGATCTATTTTCCGATGCGCCGGCGTTCGATCCCATGGCATGCGCCTATTTGCTCGCCGCATACACGGACGAGTTTCCCGACGGCGCGGTTTTCCTCTGCGTCGTCGATCCGGGCGTCGGCGGCGCCCGCCTGCCGGTCATCCTCGAGGCCGGTCGGCGCCGGTATGTGGGACCCGATAACGGGCTGTTCGAACTGGTGGCCCGGCGCGCGAATGACCCCTGTTGGTGGGAGATCACCTGGCGTCCGGAGCGCGTTTCCGCGTCCTTTCACGGACGCGACCTGTTCGCGCCGGTGGCCGCGCGGCTCGCCCGCGGCGAGCCGCCCCCGGGTCAAGAGTTGAACGCCGCCGATCGGCCCGGGCGCGATTGGCCGGATGATCTGGCGCGCATCATCTATGTGGATAATTTCGGCAATGCGATCACGGGCCTGCGCGCCAAAACCCTCGCGCCGGGGACGGTTTTGGCGGCGGCGGGAAAGCGGTTCGAACGCCTGCGCACCTTCTCCGACGCCCCGCCCGGCGCGGCCTTCTGGTATGAGAATTCCAACGGTCTGGCCGAGATCGCCATGAACAGGGGCGGGGCCGGCAGCGAGCTGGGCCTTGGCGTCGGTGCAACGGTTACGGTGCACGCTCCTCGGCGGGCGTGAAACGCTTGCGCCGGCGTCTCCCGGGGGCGCCGGTTCATTTGCCGGTCTTTCCCGGCGCCACCCTGGCTGGTACGCTTGCGCCGACTGTCATCGTTTATCATTGCAAGGTCGTGGGCTCGATGAAACTGACCGATTTCGACACCCTGACCTTTGATTGCTACGGCACCCTGATCGACTGGGAGCGCGGCATCGCGGACGAGCTTCGGCCCTGGACGGCGCAAGGCGGCCTGCGGCTCGCCGACGATGAGCTGCTGGAAACCTTCGCGAAGCTCCAGTACGAGCACGAGGCAAAGACGCCGGAGATGCTCTATCCGGACGTGTTGGCCGCGGTCTACCGCGATCTTGCGGCCCACTGGAACATACCCTGGGCGGAGGGCGATGCGTTAAGCTTCGGGCGGTCCGTGGGCCGCTGGCCGGCCTTCGCCGACAGTGCCGAGTCCCTTCAGTATCTGAAGCGCTTCTACAAGCTGGTGATCATCTCGAACGTGGACCGGGCGTCATTTGCTCGCAGCAACGAAAAGCTCGGGGTCAGCTTCGATAAAATCGTCACGGCCGAGGACGTGGGCTCCTACAAGCCCAGCCCGCGGAACTTCGCGTACGCCCTGCGGGTGCTCGGCGAGATGGGAATCGCCAAGGAGACCGTCCTTCACACGGCACAAAGTCTTTTCCATGACATCGTGCCCGCCAGGGAATTCGGGCTGAGGACGATGTGGATCAATCGCCGCAAGGGCAAGAGCGGCGGGGGTGCGACGCCGCCGGTTGCCGTGAAGGCGGAACCGGACTTCGAGGTCGCGGGTCTTTCGGAATTCGTCACCCGGCACCAGGCCGAGCTGGGAGAAGAGCCGACGCCCTGAGACCGGTGGCCTTGCGGCGAAGGGCGCGCGCCCTTGCAGCCGAAGGCCCGAAGCTTCCGGCTCGGCAGGGCTCATCCACCCTCTGGCGCGAAAATTTCGATGACGTTGGTGAGCGTGAGGAAGGTGCGGGCGCCGGCGCCCGTGCCGCCGCCGATGACGTACCAGCGCCCCCCGAGCGCGGCGGAATCGAGCCCGTGGCGCGGCGTCGGCAGATCGGCAAACCGCGCCCAGCGGCCCGTGGCCGGATCGAAGACCTCGTGCTGGCCGAAGGTCCGCCCCGGCGAGAAGGCCTCACCGCCGGTGACATGGATGCGCCCGGCCACGGCCGCCGCCGTGTGCCCGCCGCGCGGGGTCGGCATGTCGGGCGTTCGCGTCCAACCGTCCGTTGCGGGGTCGTAGGCCTCGACCACGGCCAGATTGCCCCGTCCGCGCCAGCGTCCGCCGATGGCGTAGAGCTTGCCCCCGGCCGTCGCGACCGCCAGGTGCTCCCGCGCGGTGGGCAGGCGCGCGCGCGAGGTGTCCCATGAATCGCTCGCGGGATCGTAGACCCAAAGCGCCGTCGAATTCGGGCCCACCCCGCCGACGACATAGAGCTTGCCGTCGATCGTGGCCATGCGATGGGCCGCGCGCGGGGCCGGCATGTCGGCGATGGCGCTCCAGCGCTCGGCCTTCGGATCGTAGGCCCAGGCGCTCTTGCGGTCGGGTGTGAAGAAAATGTCGTCATAGCCCCCGGTAACGTAGATCCTGCCACCCGCGGCCGCCATGGCCAGATGGTGCAGGGACACCGGCAGTGACTCGAGCTCGCGCCACTTGTCCTTCGCCGGATCGTAGACCTCGAACGCGCCCGTCGTGCCGAACCGTCCGATCCCGCCGGCGACATAGATGCGGCCGTCAAGCACCGCGACGGCGATCTCGGAGCGCGCCGTCGGCATCGGCGCCCCCCGGCTCCACGGTCCTTCGGCCGCGCGCGGCGAGGCGACGCAGCCCGCGAGCCAGGCGAGCACGACCGCGCCGATGCCGAAGGTGAAAACGATCCCGCGTTGCCTCTTGCTCATCGCTTCCCGCTCGTGTCGTGAAACAGAGGTGCGCTTGGACCCTAGGTTGGGTTGCAGGAGGGCTTAAGGCCCGTGCCGGGGTTTGCAAAGGGGCTCAGCCCCTTTGCTGAAGTTGCAGCCCGATTCATTGAACGACCTTTCAGACCCGGAGACTAGTGGAAATCCCGCGAGCGCACGTCGAAGTCCCGTTTGCCGGATAGCGGCGCGGGGGCTTCGCCGGCGCGGCCGCGGTTGGCGCCGAGCGCCGCGGAACCGGCCGCGGAACGGGCCGGGGAGTCATCGGCGAGGGTCGAGAGCAGGGGGGAGAGATCGACGAGGCGCTCCGCCACCACGTGGATCACCTCGCCCTCGCGCTGGACCTTTCCCGTCACTCCCATCAGACGGCTTTTCAGGACCACGGGGCGGTTGGCCTCGAACACGCCGGGCCAGATCACGAGATTGGCGATTCCTCCCTCGTCTTCCAGGGTGACGAAGATGACGCCGGACGCGCTTCCCGGGCGCTGGCGCACGAGCACGAGACCGGCGAGGGAAACGCGCTCGTCCTTGGGCCAGCCTTTGAGCGCCGCGCAGGGCCGATAGCCCCGCGCCTTCAGGCTTTCGCGCAGGAGGGCGACGGGGTGCTCCTTGAGGGAGAGGTGAAGGCTCCGATAATCCTCGGTCACATGCTCGCCCAGAGACATGGCGGGCAACGGCGAGGCGGCGGGCGAAGGGGCCGCGGGCGCGGCGTTTTCGTCCCCCCCGGCGCCGGCCTCCGGAACCCTGGGCTCCGGTGCTTCGGACGCACCGGCCGCGGCGAACAGCGGCAGGGGCGCGGGGCCCAATCCGCGGACCGCCCACAGGGCTTCGCGCCGGTCCAGCCCCAGGGAGCGGAAGGCATCGGCCCGGGCCAGGGTTTCCAGCGCCGCCGGGCCGACGGCGGCGCGCCGCCACACATCATTCATGCCGGCATAGCCGCCCTTGCGCGCCGCGGCGATTCGCTCGGCGTCGGCTTGACGGAGCCCCTTGACCTGGCGGAACCCCAGCCTGAGCGCCATGTGCGGGCCGTTCGGGAGCGGCTCGAGGGTGCAGTCCCACAGGCTGTGATTGATGT
>CBESNX010000177.1:0-3886 GCA_965531025.1 uncultured bacterium | reverse complement strand
CGCGGGCCTTTGCCCAGGACCGGACGCGAGGGAACATTTCGAAACGACGCGACAAAGGGTCGGGCCCATGTGCGAGAGGCGGTTGAGCGAAGATGAAATCCTTGAGGCCTCTGCCGCGCTCGAGCGCCGCTACGACGGACCGATCCCCGCCGAGCCCCTCGAAAGATTGCGCTTCGGCTCGGCGCTTGAGGCCGAGATCGCGAAGATCGAGGCGTCTGTCGCGTTCTTTCGCGAACAGATCGTCGAGATGCGACGGAGTGCGAGGCGCTGGTTCGGCCGGGGCAACCTGGAGATGGCCAGGCGTAATATCGAGGATTCGCGCCTCTACCTCGCCGAGTGGCGGGCCCTGCGCCGGCGCCTTGCAGACCTTCGCACGGAGTTAGCGGCGCGAAAAAGCGCCCGGGCCGAGCGGGCGCAGCTTTTGAACGCGAAGCGGGTCCTGGATCTCATCCGCCAAGCGGCGGAGTGAGGCGATGGGGCCGCGCTTTCCAATGCATGCCGCAAAGACGGCTATGGAAGATGGCATTCGCTCCCCTTGAAGCGCTGGTACTTTCGTTTGCCGCGGCGGGCGGCAATGCCGCCAGTCAGATGGAAGGGAGGTGACGTCCGGGGGCCTTATCGCGGAGTGATGTCGATCTCTTGAGCATCGCCCTCGAGCGAGCGGACGACCTCGATAAGTTCGTTGGTCGCAACCTCGAGGCGTCCGGCGTCGGTTGAGCGAAGCACGACGCGCACGCCGGGCTCGCGCCGCGCGAAGGACGGGTAGCTTCCGATCTCAACGTCCGGGAAGCGGGCCTGAAGGGCCCCGAGCCCTTGGGCCACCACGCCCTCCGGCAGGGTGGTCTTGATCGTGCGCGAGAGCAGCGGCTCGCCGCCGACCAGGCGATGCTTCAGCCCCTCGAACATCGCCTGCATGATCGCCGGCACCCCCGCCATGACGAAGACGTTGCCGATCTGGAAACCCGGCGCGGCGCTGACCGGGTTGTCGATCAATGTGCCGCCCTCGGGGATGTTGGCCATGCGAAGGCGCGCCTCATTGAACTCGCCCGGCGAGTAGTGGCGCCCGAGCCGCGCCACCGCTTCCGGGTGACGCCGCAACGCAACGCCGAATGCCCTGGCCACGCTCTGGGCCGTGATGTCGTCGTGGGTGGGACCGATGCCGCCGGTGGTGAACACGTAATCGTAACTCCCACGGCATTCGTTGACGGCCCCGACGATGGCGTCCTCATCGTCGGGAACGACGCGGGCCTCCTTGAGCCGAATTCCAATGTCGTTGAGGCGGGCGGCGAGGTAGGGCAGGTTGGCGTCCTTGGTGCGCCCCGAAAGAACCTCATTGCCGATGACGATGAGGGCGGCCGTCACCTCGCGGTCGCCTCTCGGCGCCGGCGCGGCCTGCGACCGGGAACCGGGTTCCGGCGGCGGGCCGGCCTCGTTCGGCACTTCGGATGTTGGCCGTTGGGGTGTCTTGCTCACCTTCCTCACCTCCGCCCGACGGGAAATTCGCGGCGCCGCTGCCCACGAGGTCCGGACGGCGCCGGACCTTTGCCCGTCAGCCTAGCAAAAGGGCGGCGCGGGTCCAACAAACATGCCGCCGTCCCAGGGGGCTTGGCGGCAATATCGTGGAACCCTCGAGAGCGCTCGATCAATACAACCGCGTGCCTATGCAACTTGGCAAAGGCTTGGCCCACCCCGGGTTTGCCATGGCCATCCCGGAAAGCTAATGTGGCCGTATGAGGTTTCCCGAGCCGCTGATCCCCGGCACCCTGATCAGACGTTACAAACGCTTCCTGAGCGACATCGAACTCGCGGGCGGCGAGAATGTCATCGCCCATTGCGCCAACCCGGGCTCGATGCTCGGGTTGAATGCGCCAGGCTCCGAGGTCTGGGTGTCAAAGGCGCGAAATCCCTCGCGCAAACTTCGCTACAGTTGGGAATTGGTGCGCGTTAACGGCCATCTCGTCGGAATCAACGCGTCCCTTCCGAATACTCTGGTGGAAGAAGCCTTGCAGGCGGGCAATATCCCCGAGCTTGCGGGCTATTCTTCGATTCGGCGCGAGATCCGGTACGGGCGCAATTCCCGTATCGACCTGTTGCTTGGTGGGGACGGAAAACCCAAATGTTTCGTCGAGGTGAAAAACGTCCACCTCAAGCGTGGCCCCTCGGCGGAGTTTCCCGATGCGGTCACGGCGCGCGGCACCAAACACCTTCACGAGCTCGTCGATATGGTGGATCGGGGGGCGCGCGCCGTCATGCTGTACGTGGTCCAGCGCGGCGACTGCGAGAGCTTCACGGTGGCCGCGGATATCGATCCTGGTTACGCAGACGCGCTGGAGCAGGCGCGTGAGAAAGGCGTCGAGGCCATATGCTACGGTTGCAATATTTCACTCGAAGGCATTGAAATAGAGAGTCCCCTGCCGCTCGCGTTGTAGGAAGGGTTCGGGTGGACGAAAATTGGTAAGCAGATGAATAACCCGGACACTACGGACCGGTGGCGCGTCGACCCGGTCGAAACCAAAGCCGCTGTCATTACCCTCCACAATGCCGAAGCGTTCGAGGGCATGCGCCGCGCCGGACGGCTGGCCGCAGAAACCCTCGATTACATCACGCCCCATGTGAAGCCGGGAGCGACCACGGACGAGCTCGATCAACTGAGCCACGATTTCATCGTCTCCCGCAACGCGGTCCCCGCGCCCCTGGGCTACCGCGGCTTTCCCAAGTCGGTCTGCACCTCCGTCAACCACGTGGTGTGCCATGGAATTCCGGGAGCCAAACGGCTTCACGAAGGGGATATCATCAACATCGACGTCACCGTCATCCTGGACGGCTGGCACGGCGATACTTCACGTATGTTCTTCGCCGGAGAGGTCGGCGTGAAGGCGAAAAGGCTTGTGGACGTGACCCATGAGGCGTTGATGAGAGGCATCGCGGCGGCCCGGCCGGGGGCGACGCTCGGGGATGTCGGCCATGCGATTCAGTCCTACGCGGAAAGCCAGCGCTGCTCGGTGGTGCGGGACTTCTGCGGCCACGGCCTGGGACGGGTATTCCACGCCCCGCCCAACGTCCTTCACTTCGGCAAGCCGGGGCAGGGACTGGTGCTTAAGGAGGGCATGTTCTTTACCATTGAGCCGATGATCAACGCCGGGACTCATGAGGTAAAGGTGCGGGAAGACGGCTGGACCGCGGTCACCAAGGACAGATCGCTATCGGCCCAGTTCGAGCACTCAATCGGCATCACCAGGGACGGCTGCGAGATCTTCACCCGTTCGCCGAAAGGGCTCGACCGGCTGCCCCATGAGGCGTGACCGATCGTCCCACCCCGCCCCTCCGATGAGCGCGAAACCCCATTATCTCGGCCACCGCCAGCGCCTGAAGGATCGCTTCATGCGCGACGCGGGGGCAAGCATGCCGGATTACGAGATGCTGGAACTCGTACTGTTCATGGCCAAGCCCCGTGCCGACGTCAAACCCTTGGCCAAGGCACTGCTGCAACGCTTCGGAAGCTTCGCCGAGGTGATCTCCGCCGACCCGAAGGAGCTTGTGGAGGTCAAGGGCGTGCGCGAAAGCATTGTCATCGCCCTCAAAACGATCCAGGCGGCGGCCATAAGGCTCGCGCGCGAGCAGGTGATCAACCGTCCGGTGATCTCCTCGTGGCAAAAGCTGCTGGACTACTGCCGGGCCGGCATGGCCTACGCCAAGAAGGAAGAGTTCCGCGTGCTCTTCCTCGACCGTAAGAACGTGCTGATCGCCGATGAAGTGCAACACACCGGCACCGTGGACCACACCCCCGTCTATCCGCGCGAGGTGATGAAACGCGCCCTGGATCTGGGAGCCTCCGCCATCATCATGGTGCACAACCACCCGAGCGGCGACCCCACCCCATCCAAGG
>CBESNX010000176.1:0-3917 GCA_965531025.1 uncultured bacterium | reverse complement strand
AAAACCGATTTGCCGCCATCAAATTGATTCCATCTGGCCGGATAGTGCTCTAGCGCCCGTAACTTATGCGCCAGATAACATCGCCCACGTCGTCGGCGATCAGCAGGCTGCCGTCGATCGCGACGGCAAGTCCCGCGGGCCGGCCCCAGACGACGGCCGTGCCCTTGCCCTCCGCCCAGAAACCGGAAGCGAAGATTTCATAATATCCCTTGGGCCTGCCGGCCGCGAAGGGCACGCGCACGACCATATAGCCCCTGGGCTCATTCGCGTTCCATGAGCCGTGGAGCGCGACGAAGGCATCGCCCCTGTATTGACGCGGGAACTGCTCGGCATCGTAAAACACGAGTCCCAGTGGCGCGGAGTGGGACCGGAACAGCATGTCGGGTTCGAGCGCCCGTTTCACGAGGTCCGGGCGCCTGTCGGCATAACCCGGCTGCGGGTGGGCGCCGATATAGGAATAGGGCCAGCCGTAGAATCCCCCGCGCTTCAAACGCGTCAAGTAATCGGGCACCAGTTCGTCGCCCAAGCCGTCGCGCTCGTTGACCACCACGTAAAGCTCGTTGGTGCCGGGATAAAAGGCGATGCCGACCGGGTTCCGCAGGCCCGAGGCAAAGGTGCGCTGTCCGGACCCGTCGGCGGCGAATTCCTGGACCGATGCGCGGACTTCCGGCTCCTCGGCGATGTTGCCGGCGGAGCCGACGGCGACGTAGAAGCGCTTGCCGTCCGGGCCGAAGGCGATGTTCCGGGTCCAGTGGCCGCCGCCCGCGCCGAGGGCGCCGCGCGGGGTGACCGGCTCCGCGCTGCCCTGCGCCCGCCTCTGTCCCGGCCGGTAGGGTATCCGCCACACCCGCCGGATATCGGCGACGTAAAGGTAGCCGTGCGCAAGGGCAAGTCCGTGGGGCGCACTGAATCCTTTGGCGAAGGTGGCAACGAGCTCCGCCCGTCCGTCGCCGTCCCCGTCCCTGAGCAACGTGACCTTGCCCGCGGACGACTCCGCCAGAAACACGTCGCCGTTGGCAGCGACGGCCATCCAGCGGGCATGACTCAAGTTTTCGGCGAAAATGTTGACTGAAAATCCCTTCGGCACCCGCAGGGTAGCCCCTTCGGGCCGGGAGACGCGGTCCGGAGAATTGGCGACGTTCGGCGTGGCGTAGGGCACAGGCAGGTCCTGGACACGGACGTGGATCACACGCCCCGGCGGCTGGTCCACGGCGAGAGCAGGCGGCGCGAAAAGCGCCCAGGCGATCGCGGCCACGGCGGCGCGCGCGCCCCTTCTGCCAACGGTCATCGCGGTCACTCCTGAAGGCTGATCATGTGCGCCTTCAGTGTGTCACGGCGCGCTGACTCCGGGCAAGGGCCGAAGGGGGTTTTCCACCGTGCGGTGGTCAGATTCAGCGGAATGTTAACGAGGCCGGTCCGCGGCAGCCGCCTCAACGGCCGTTTGCTGCAGGAGGTCCTCTGGTTGCATAACGCGCTCCGGCGGGAACCTCACCGTTACGGTGGTGCCGGCCCCGACCTCGCTTAGCAACTCCAGCGTTCCGCCGTGGGCCTCGATGAACCGCTTGGCGAGAGGAAGCCCTAGGCCCGTACCCCTGTATTTGCGGCTCAACGAGCCGTGCACCTGCCCGAAGGGTTGCAGGGCGTTTGCGATCTGATCCTCCGGCATGCCGAGGCCGGTGTCCGTGACGGCAATCCAAAGGGCACGGGCCGCGTCCGTGTCCGCCTTCGCCGTCACCTTGCCGCCTTCGGGGGTGAACTTCACGGCGTTCGTCAACAGACTGAGAAGAATCTGCTTCACAAGCCGCCGGTCCGCCCGCAGCAGGGGGAGATCTCCGGGAACCTCGGCCGCCAAGGTGAGGTCGCTCCCGGCCGCAAGCTCCCGGACCAGGCGCAGCGACGCTTCGACGGCGGCGCCGACATCAAGCTCGTGTTCGGAAAGCTGGAACCCGTCCGATTCGATCTTGGCCATGTCGAGAATGTCGTTGACGATCCCCAACAGATGTTGGCCCGAAACATGGATATCCGTCGCATAGCGCTTGTAACGCGGGTTGTTGACCGGCCCCAGGATGTCGTCCTTCATGATCTCGGAAAACCCGATGATCGCGTTGAGCGGCGTGCGCAACTCGTGGCTCATGTTGGCCAGCAACTTGCCGGCGAACTCCGCCTGGCGGACATTGGCCGCAAGCTTCGGGTTGTCCCTGCGCTGGCGATTCATGATGCGTTCGGCGCGATGGACCGCGTAAAGCAGAAAAACGAAAATCAAAAGCAGCATGAATCTGTTGGCCGAGACCCCTTCGGAGATCTTATGCCAGAGCGCCTGCTCGCGAAGATTGGTCACGTCGCTGTGGATTTCCAACACGCCCTCGATGTCCCCGGCGGAGCCGGCGCCGTAGATCGGAATGTAGCTGGACACCACATCGCGCCGCGCCTGCGCCCTATCCGTGGAATCGAGGTTGTCGCCGTTGGTAAGCGCGCTCCTGACCCGACCGTTGCGCGCCGAAAGGAAGCCCGCGTTGGCTCGCTCGCTCTCGCCAACCTGGCGGAGATCCGTCGAGAACACCGTGAGCCCGTCGAGGTCATGGATCTTGACCTTGACGACCCCGGTGCCGGACATGAGGCGCATGATCTCCCGCCGCAGTTCCGCGGCCTGCGGATGGGACCGCAACTCCTCGGGGGTCAAACCGTTATCGGAGCGGAAAAAAGACGAAAAGCGGGGCCACAGGCTGTTGGAGAAGGTGCGCGTCAGCAACAGGTTGTTTTGCGTCACCATTCTTTCCATGTTCTCGACCGCCGTCGAGCGGTAGACGTGGCCGAGCGTGCCGCCCGCAACCGCCAGAATCACCGCGCCGGCGAGCGCGAGGTGCCTGTTCAGCCAAGGCTCCTGGCTGTTTCGCGCCTTTGCTCCGGGCAACGCGTTTCTCCTTGTCCGCTGGCCGCCCCGAGGGGCGGACCGGGGAACGCCGCGCGCGAGCTTAGGTCTCGGGCGTTAAGGGAGTATTAACCGTAAGTCCGCATACGCAGGGCCAAATGATCGCCTTTCGACCAAAGGGTGCGCACCCGGCCGGGGCATATGGCGTTGCAGGTGATGTCGAACTCGGCAATCTCCAGAGTCACCGCTTTGGTCAGGCCGGGGATGCCGTGGCCGCCTTGTGGATCGATGCGGCAAAGCCGTTGACCGAGGCGATGTTGACGATGCGCCCCCAACCCTGCCGCTTCATCCCCGGCAAGGCGGCGCGGATGGTGTGGAAAGCCGCGGACAAGTTGACCGCGATGATCGCGTCCCAGCGCTCGATCGGAAACGTCTCCCGCATCTCCGCGGGCCGGCCGCATGAGGGCGCCGCTCTCCGCCGCCTCCCCTCGAGCCATCGGCCCAGGATTTCTGATCCACTCAAAGCTACGCGTGCACGCGCGAAAGGCGGTCGGCCTCGCGGATCGGCTCGGGCAGCCGAAAGCGCAGGCTGCAGCGCAGCACGTAATCGACCGCCGTCTCGAGGCTGACCCGGTGCCCGATGGAGACGTAAAGGGGCTTCGTATTCGCGCGGGTCCGCAGCACCGCGCCGATCACCTCGCCGCGGTGGCGCAGCGGCACCCGGTCGCGGCGCTTATTTCCCGGCTCTTCGTGCGCGCCCACGAGCCGCGACTTGGCGACGCCGATCGCGGGCAGGTCGGCCAGCACCCCGGCGTGGTCCGAGTAGCTGGCGGGCCGGCCGGCGATCTCGAAGACGGCGTCGAAGGCGCGCCGCACGCTGCGGGAGCGGACGCCCAGGGCCTCGCCGTCGCGGACCGCGAGCCAGGTGGCGAAGACGAAGGGCAGCGACGTGAGCTCGTGCCAGGCGGCGCCGAGATCGAGCTGGTGGGGATACCGCACGGCGGGCGGCGAATCGGTCACGACCTTGTCGCCGATGAGGAGCATCGCC
>CBESNX010000175.1:0-3946 GCA_965531025.1 uncultured bacterium | reverse complement strand
CGCCATCTTTACATCTCCAACGAGGAGGACGCCACGATGACCGTTTTCGACGTGGAGACGAAGCAGATGCTGAACCACTTCGAGACCGGGGAGGAGCCCGAGGGCGTCCAGGTGACCGCGGACGGAAAGCTCGTCTTCGTCGCCTCGGAGGCGGCCGACCTGGTCCACGTCATCGACGTCGAGCGGAACGAGATCATCGCCGACATCCCGACCGACGTGCGCCCGCGCCGCTTCGCGCTGAGCCCGGACGAGCGGGAGCTCTGGGTCTCCGCGGAGCTTTCCGGCATGGTCAACATCATCGACATCGCCACGCTCAAGGTCGTCGCGGACGTGACCTTCCGGCCGACCGGCTTCCGCCGCGAACAGATCACCCCGGTCGATATCCTGATTACCAAGGACGGCGAGATCGCCTACGTCGCCCTCGGGCGCGCCAACCACGTCGGTGTCGTCGACGTAAAGACGCGCGAGGTGCTGGACTACATCCTGGTCGGCAAACGGGCCTGGGGCCTCGCGCTCACCAAGGACGAGAAGCTGCTCTACGTCGCCAACGGCCTTTCGGACGACATCACCATCATCGACACCGAATCGCGCAAGGCCATCAAGTCGGTTCCCGTGGGCAGGGTGCCCTACGGCATCCTCATCGACGATGAGTGAGGGGCCGATGCGCGGCGGCATCCCGCTGGCGGGCCTGCTCGCCGTTTGTGCGCTCTGTTGGTCGGCGGCCGCCTGGGCCGAGGAATTCGTCTTCGCTTACGTCGGGCTCGAGGGCGACCCGCACTACCGCGCCGAGCGGCGCTACACGGGCCTGACGCTCAAGCAGCCCTATCCGCCCTTGTCCGGCGCCGAAACGGCGATCCGCGAGAGCCGGATCATCGGGCGCTCCCTCGGCATCAAGTTCGAGCTCCTCGAGAGAGCCGTCCCGAGCGGGCAGGACGCGGCCGCCGTCGTAGAGGCGCTCAACAGGGAGTCCGGGGCCCAGGCCTTCCTCCTCGATCTTCCGGCCCAGATGCTGCGCGCCACGGCAAGCAGACTCGCCGGTGCCCCGCTTCTCCTGTTCAACGTTCGCAACAAGGACGACGACCTGCGCAACGAAAACTGCGCGCCCAATCTGTATCATACGGTGCCCAGCTACCGGATGCTGACCGACGCGCTCGTCCAGTACCTGTTCAAGAAGGGCTGGAAGAAGGTCCTGGTGCTGCGCGGCCCGAGCGAGGCCGACCGGGCCTATGCCGATAGTTTCCTGGCCTCCGCCCGTAGGATGCGCCTCGAGGTCGTCGACGACCGCAAGTTCGAACTGACCAACGACCCGCGCAGGCGCGGCGACTCCAACGTGGCCCTGATAACCGGCGGCCTCGATCATGACGTGATCTTCATCGCCGACCGCCGCGGCGAGTTCAGCCGCTACGTGCCCTACCAGACCTACCTGCCGCGCCCGCTGGTGGGGGACGAGGGCATGACGCCTACGGCCTGGCATTGGACCTGGGAGCGGCACGGCGCGCCCCAGCTGAACCAGCGCTTCGCGCGCATCGAGAAGACCCGCCCCATGCGCGCAGAGGACTGGGCGGCCTGGGCCAGCGTCAAGTCGGTCGTCACGGCGATCCGAAAAACCGGATCGACCGAACTCGGTGGCCTGCGTAGGTTCCTAACGGGCCCGGACACGGCCATCGATGCCTACAAGGGAAATCCGGTCAGCTTCCGCGCCTGGAACAACCAGCTTCGACAGCCGATCCTCCTGCACACCCACAACGCCGTCGTGGCGCGGGCGCCCGTCGAGGGGTTCCTGCACAGGCTCAATTATCTGGACACGCTCGGTTACGACAGGGAAGAGTCGAAATGCGCCTTGGCGAAGTGAACAAATGCAGACTCGTCCCTCGAGGCATGCTCGCCGCAATGCTCACCGCGTTCTGGGCGATCAAATCTTCGTGAAGATCGGCAAGCAAATTTCCTCGCGATGACGCCATGTCCCGGGCCATCGTAAGCGAATTTCACGGGCGTTCTCGTGTATTCCGTTTGTCTTCGAACGGAAAATCGCTTGCCTTGAGCGCCGGTTTTACGTGACAATGCACGCGGTTCCCCAAG
Organism: uncultured bacterium; assembly: GCA_965531025.1. Lineage (GTDB taxonomy): Bacteria > Pseudomonadota > Alphaproteobacteria > SMXQ01 > SMXQ01 > CBESNX01. Next base: position 1,867 of record CBESNX010000175.1, on the reverse strand, counting down.
GGAACGACCGAATGCCGAGCCATGTCCGTGTGCCGAGGGGAGGAAATATGAAGAAAGCGTGGAAGAAGCCGAAGATCGTCGAGATCGCCGTCGGCATGGAGATCAACAGCTACGCGTGTGCGGAGCTGAAGAAGTAAGTCTCCGCGCGTGCCGGCGACGCGCCTGCGGCGAGGGGTCGTGACACATGCGTGTCCTCGTTTTGGGTTCGGCCGCCGGCGGCGGCTTTCCGCAATGGAACTGTAATTGCCGGGTGTGCCAGGCGGCGCGCGCCGGCGTTGGGGGTGCCTTGGCGCGCACCCAATCCTCGATCGCGGTCTCCGCGGCCGGCGAGCGCTGGGTCTTACTCAACGCCTCGCCCGATCTCCGCCAGCAGATCAACGACAACCCGCCGCTGCATCCCAAGCTGGCCGCGCGGCACAGCCCGATCGTGGCGGTCGTGCTGACCAACGCCGATGTCGACCACGTCGCCGGGCTCTTGACCCTGCGCGAAAGCCAACCCTTGGTGCTCTACGCCAGCCGGCGCGTACAGGGCGCGCTCGACGCCAATCCGATCTTCGGCGTCCTCAATCCCCGGTTCGTCCGGCGCGAGGCGCTGCCTCTCGGACAGACGCTGGCGCTCGAAGGGCCGGACGGCGCGGACCTGGATCTTGCGGTCGAAGCCTTCGCGGTGCCGGGCAAGATCGCGCTCTATTTGGAGGACCCGGACGCCACGGAAAATTTCGGCACCGAGGAGGGCGACACCCTCGGCCTGTGCGTAACCGAGCCCGCGACGGGAAAACGATTGTTTTACATTCCTGGCTGCGCCGCGCTCGACGGAGCCCTTATCGAGCGGCTCGCAGGCGCGCCCCTGATCCTCTTCGACGGCACGTTGTTCGAGAACCAGGAAATGGTCGCGGGCGGACTCGGCCACAAGACGGGCCAGCGCATGGGTCATCTCAATATCTCGGGTAAGGACGGCTCCCTGGCCGCCTTCGCGGAGCTCGGGGTCGCACGCCGCATCTACATCCACATCAACAACTCCAACCCGGTCCTGCTCGAGGACTCGCCCGAGCGCGCGGCGGTCGAGACGGCCGGCTGGGAGGTCGCCTACGACGGCCAGGAGATCGTGTTGTGAGCGAGCACATGAGCCCCGATGATCTCGAGGCGCGCCTGCGCGAGATCGGGGCGGAGCGCTATCACAACAACCACCCCTTCCACAGGCTGCTGCACGGCGGCCGGTTGAGCAAGGGGCAGGTTCAGGCTTGGGCGCTCAATCGCTATTGCTACCAATGCGCCATTCCGATCAAGGACGCGAGCTTGATGGCCCGCCTGCGCGACCCCGAGGTGCGCCGCATCTGGCGCCAGCGCCTGATCGACCACGACGGCGACAAGCCGGGCGAAGGCGGCATCGTGCGCTGGCTGGCGCTCACCGACGGGCTCGGCCTGGACCGCGGCTACGTGGTCTCCCAGGCCGGCGTGCTGGCGGCGACCAAGTTCGCGGTCGAGGCCTATATCCACTTCGTCGCGGAGCGCTCGATCCTCGAGGCCATCGCCTCCTCGCTCACCGAACTGTTCTCGCCGACCATCATCCGCGAGCGCGTGGCGGGCATGCTGTCCAACTATGCCTTCGTCGACGAGAAGACGCTCGCCTACTTCAACGCGCGCCTGACCCAGGCGCCGCGCGACGCCGACTTCGCCCTCGACTACGTCAAGGGAAACGCGCGCACGCCCGAGCAGCAGCAGGCCGTCTTGAACGCGCTCTATTTCAAGTGCGACGTGCTCTGGTCGCAACTCGATGCGCTCTATCACGCCTATGTCGACCCGGGCCAGGTTCCGCCCGGCGCCTTCGTGCCCGGGGACCCGTCGTGACCGCGACGCGCGCCATCGT
>CBESNX010000174.1:0-3985 GCA_965531025.1 uncultured bacterium | reverse complement strand
AGCACCTCGCCGGGCTGACCGCCGCCGGAGGCGTTTTTCGAGCGCGGCACGGCCTGGCCGAAGGTCTTGTTGGGATATTCCTCCAGGGGACCGTGCGCCAGGCGCTGCTGGTCGCGCAGCTTGACCCGGCAGAGGTTGAGCACCGCGTCCTGCATGGCGACCTCGACGCGCTGGCCGCGTCCGGTTTTCTGCCGCTGAACGAGCGCCGCCAGGATGCCGGCGACCAAGTGGATCCCGGTCCCGGAATCCCCGATCTGGGCACCGGTGCTGGTTGGCGGGCCGTCCTCGCGGCCGGTGGTGCTCATGGACCCTCCCATGGCCTGGGCGATGGTTTCGTAGGCCTTGCAATCCACGAACGGGCCGGGCCCGAATCCCTTGCCGGAGGCGTAGACGATACGGGGATTGATCTTGTGCACGGCGTCCCAGCTAAAGCCCTGGCGGTCCAGTGCGCCCGGCGCGAAGTTCTCCACCAGCACGTCACAGACCTCGATGAGCTTGCGGAAGATTTCCTTGCCCTTCTCCGTCTTGGTGTTGAGGGTGATGCTCTGCTTGTTGCAGTTGAGCATGGTGAAATAAAGGCTGTCCACGCCCGCTCGGTCGCGGAGCTGCTGGCGCGTGATGTCGCCCCGTCCGGGCAACTCGACCTTGATGACCTCGGCGCCGAGCCAGGCCAGAATCTGGGTGCAAGAAGGACCCAACTGGACGTGGGTCATGTCCAGGATACGGATGCCTTCCAAGGCTTTTCCCATACTCTTCCTCGTCGTTAAATGATGAACCGGTTACGGGCGCGGCGAACGGCGCCGCCGCACGCCCCCGTTCGCCGGCCGCCGCTCGCGGCTATTTGTACATGGTCTGGCGTTTCGTGCCCGGCGCCCATACGTCCCGGTCGACCCAGATATTGACCAGCGCCGGCTTGCCCGACGCCACCGCCTCGCGGGCGCGCTCGAGGGCGGGGCGGATGTCCTTCGGTTCGCGGACCTCCTCGCCGTGCCCGCCGAGCATCTCGGCGAACTTGTCGAACGGCACGTCGCCGAGCAAATTACCGACGTTGCCCCGCTGCTCGCCGTATTTGATGATCTGGCCACAGCGGATCTGGTTCATCGCCGAGTTGTTGCCGACGATGCCCAGGAACGGCAGGTCGAAGCGGACACAGGTCTCGAAATCCCAGCCGGTGAGCGAGAACGACCCGTCACCGAAGTAACACAGCACTTCCTTCTCGGGGTGGACGTACTTCGCGGCCATGGCGAAGGGCACGCCGACGCCGAGGGTGCCGAGCGGCCCCGGATCCATCCAGTGGCCGGGCGAGCGCGGCTGCACGGCCTGCGCCGAGATGGTCACGACGTCGCCGCCGTCGCCGATGTAGATCGTGTCCTCGGTCAGGAACTCGTTGATCTCGTAAGCCACGCGATAAGGATTGATCGGCACGGCGTCCGACGTGAACTCAGCCAATAGCTTCTCGAACAGCGCGTCCTCTCCGGCCCTGAGTTCCTCCATCCAGGCCTTGCGCTTCTTGGCGCCGTTGTCGATGCGGCCCGTCGCGGCGTCTGTCACGGCCGCGAGGACGCGCCCGACGTCGCCGACCAGACCGAGCGAGATGTCGCGGTTCTTGCCCACCGTGCGGTAGTCCATGTCGATTTGCACCACCGTCGCGCCGGCGCGCAGGCGCTTGCCGTAGCCCATGCGGAAGTCGAAGGGCGTGCCGACGATGACGATCACGTCGGCCTTGTCGAAAGCCACACGGCGGGTGCGGTGGAAGTGATGCGGATCTCCGGGCGGGAACGTGCCGCGGCCGGAGCCGTTGAGGTAGGCGGGGATGTTGAGCGTGCGCGCGAACTCACGCGCCGCGTCGGTCGCGCGGCAGGTCCAGACCTGGGTGCCGAACAACACGCAGGGGCGCTCGGCCTTCACCAGAATGTCCGCCAGCCTCTCGATGTCCTCCGGATCCGCCAGCGTCTTGGTCGACGCGCGGTAATGGCCGGCCTCGGGGATCCTGGCCGCGCCCACCTCGATTTCGGCGTCCAGGACGTCGCGCGGGATCTCGAGGAACGAGGGACCGGGGGCGCCGTTGAAGCATTCGCGGAACGCCATCGACACCATGTCGGCGATCCGGTCGGTGGAGGAAACGGTGGCGGCGAACTTGGTGATGGGCGTCAATATGTCGACATGCGGCAAATCCTGCAACGAGCCCATCTTGTGCTGACTGAGGGCCCCCTGGCCGCCGATCAAGAGCATCGGGCTTTCCGCCCGGAAGGCGTTGGCGATGCCCGTGATGGCGTCGGTTGTCCCAGGGCCGGCGGTGACCACGGCGCAGCCGGGCTTGCCGCTCTGCCGCGCATAGCCGTCGGCGGCGTGCGCCGCCACCTGCTCGTGGCGCACGTCTATGATCTTGATGCCCTCGTCCAGGCAGCCGTCATAGATGTCGATGATGTGGCCGCCGCAAAGGGTGAAAATAACGTCCACGCCTTCGTTCTTGAGGGCCTTGGCCACCAGGTGGCCGCCCGAGATCTTCTCCTCCGGCGCCTCCAGCTCGGTGGTTTTTCGCGCCGCTTCCGCCATGATCATCCTCCCGCCGCGCAACGGCGTTGCAAGGGGTCGAGGTTCTCAATCGAGATAGTGCACGTTCCTTTCCACATGCGCCGCCAGGTCCAGGGTGTGCCGCCGGACAAGCCGCTCCGCCAGCTCCGTGTCCCGCCGTTCCAGCGCCTCGATAATATTCATGTGGTCGATGATGGAACGGCTCGCCCGGTCGTCTTCCGAAATGGTGCGCATGCGGATCGAGCGAATATGGATAAACATGTTCTCCGTGATTTTATTCATTAGATCGCAGTGACTTATTTTCAGGAGCGCCTGATGGAAACGAATATTCGCCTCTGAATACTCATCGATATTTGCCTGCACCCGATTGTTCCGAAAAGTCGCGAACATCTTGCGCAGGGTGGAAATCTCCTCGTCGCCGGCGTGCAAGGTGATCAGCCGCGCCGCCATGCTCTCGAGCGCCGCCCAGACGGTGATCATCTCGAGGATTTCCTTCTTCGTCTTGCGCACCACGAACGCGCCTTTGCGCGGTACGATGCGCAAAAGCCCCTCTTGCTCGAGCCGGGCCATGGCCTCCCGAATGGGGGTCCGGCTCACGCCCAACTCTTGCGAGAGCTGGCGCTCATCGAGCCGGGGCTCCTCGGCATCGGCGTAAATATTCATCGACGTGATCGCCTGTTTCAAGGCGTCATAAATCTTGCCTTTCAGGCTGAAATTGACGTCTATCGGCTGAATAATCGGTCGCGCGACTGCCATTTGGTTAATCCCGTGCGAAGCCTGTTCCTCGCCGTGAGCCGGCCTCGGACAAGGCTCGGGCCGGCTCGCGACATCGGGGAATCTGGTATACAGTATACCAAAAACCAGACCAGATGCAAGGCCGCGCCGAGCGCCGTGACCGCTTGTTAGCGCTCCGCCCGGCGCCAAGGGGTCGGGCTTTCGCGGGTTCCCGCCTCCGCGCGGGCGGCGAGAGTTTACAGCGGCCCTTGCGACGGCCGGGACCTTCTCTTGTCCCTCATGGTCTTATAGAGCGGCAAGACGAACAGCACGAACGCGATGACCATGATCGTTCCCGAAATCGGCCGCTCGAAGAAAACCATCATGCTGCCATGCGAGGCGATCAACGACTGCCGCAGTGCCGGCTCGGCCAGGGGCCCCAGCACGATGGCAAGCACCGCCGGCGCCATGGGATAATCCAGCTTGCGCATGAGGTAGCCGACGACCCCGAAAATCAACATCAGCCAGACGTCGTGCATGTCCAGCGTCGGCACATAGCCGCCGACCACGCAAAGGACGAAGATGATCGGCGCGAGGATGGTGAAGGGCATCTTCAACACCCAGATGAACGCGGGGATGAACGCGATGTTGATCAGCAGCGCGAACAGGTTCGCCACGTAAAGGCTGGCGATAAGGCCCCAGGTGAAATCGGGATGGTCGACGAACACCAGCGGTC
>CBESNX010000173.1:0-4048 GCA_965531025.1 uncultured bacterium | reverse complement strand
CGCCCGAAGAGGTCGCGCGACTCGTGGCGGAGTTCGTGGCGGCGAGCTGAGGAGCGCGCCGCTCTCCCTCCTGCACGTAGACACGAGCCCAAACGTCGAGTGGTGGATCGTTCGCGAGACCTCCCGGGGTGTCACAACCTCAAAGCCACCTTCTGGTCGATGGCGCCGAAGATGGAGTTGCCTTGCGTATCGAGCATCTCGATGCGCACCCGGTCGCCGAACCTCATGAAGGGGGTCTTGGCCTCGCCCTGCTCGATGATCTCGATCATGCGCTTCTCCGCGAGGCAGGAGCAGCCGACGGAGCGGTCCCGGTTGGAGACGGTGCCCGAGCCGACGATGGTGCCGGCGCCGAGACGCCGTGTGCGCGCGGCGTGGGCGACGAGCTCGGGGAAGCCGAACTGCATGTCAGCGCCGGCGTCGGCCCGGCCCAACGGCTCGCCGTTGAGGTGCACAAGGAGGGGCAGTTGCAGCCTGCCGCCGTCCCATGCCTCGCCGAGCTCGTCCGGCGTCACCGCCACCGGCGAGAAGGAGCTGGCGGGCTTGCTCTGGAAGAAGCCGAAGCCCTTGGCGAGCTCCGCCGCAACCAGGTTGCGCAGCGAGACGTCGTTGGCCAGCATCACGAGCTTGATGTGGCCGGCGGCCTCGGCCGCGCCCACGCCCGTGGGCACGTCGTCGGTGATCACCGCGACCTCGCCCTCCATGTCGATGCCCCACTCCTCGCTCGCCGCCTCGATGTCGTCGGTGGGGCCGAGGAAACCGTCGGAGCCGCCCTGGTACATGAGCGGCTCGTCGGCGAAGCCGGGCGGCATCTCGGCGCCGCGCGCCCTGCGCACGAGCTCCACGTGATTGAGGTAGGCGCTGGCGTCGGCCCACTGATAGGCCCGCGGCAGCGGCGAAGCGAGCGCGCCGGGCTCGAGCGGAAAGGCATGCGCCGCCTCGCCCTTGTTGAGCCTGCGGTAGACTGACTCGAGCCGCGCCGCCGCATCGGCCCAGTTCTCGACGCAGGCTTGCAGGGTCGGCGCCACCTCCGGCACCTTGAGCGCGCGCGCAAGGTCGCGGCTCACCACGACGAGGGTGCCGTCGCGGCCGCCCGCCTTGAGCGAGCCGAGCTTCATTCGGCCGCCTCGTCCTTCACCCTCCAGCTGTCGACGTAGCCGGTCCACTCCACCCCCTCCGGCAGGGGCTCGATCTCCAGCGCGTCCCGGCTGTCGATCATCACCGCCACCTCGTCGGTGTGCCGGCGCGCGCCCTTGGCGCTGGCGGCGAAGGCCTTGGGATGGGGGCCGTGGGTGAAGCCGCAGGGATGGAGGGTGAGCATGCCCGGATGGATGTTGTCGCGGCTGAAGAAGTCGCCGGCGTGATAGAAGATGACCTCGTCGTAATCGTCGTTGTTGTGGAAGAACGGCACCTTGAGCGCCCCCGGGTCGGACTCGATGGGCCGCGGGCAGAAGGTGCAGACCACGAAGCGCCCGGCCAGAAACGTGGTGTGGGCCGAGGGCGGCAGGTGGTAGCGGTGGCTCGTCAACGGGCGGATGTCGCGCCAGTTGATGCGAACCGGGGCCAGGTCGCCCTGCCAGCCCACCGCATCGAGCGGGTTGAAGGGATAGGTCACGGTGCTGATGGCGCCGCGCCGCCTGATCCTGACCCGCCACTCGGTCTCGTCCTGCTGGGCCTTGAAGGCCTCGTCCACGGCCGGGACGTCGAGCACGGCCGGATCGAAGATGGCGTGCGCGCCCAACAGCCCCTTCTCCGGCAGGCGGTAGCTGTCGTTGGTGGCCTCGATCAGGAGCGCGGTCAGCGCCCCGTCGGCCTCGACGCGCCACATGGTGCCGCGCGGCAGCATGATGTAATCGCCCTCGCGGAACCGGAGATGGCCGTAGTCGCAGAACAGATCGCCGGCGCCCTCGTGCACGAAGATGAGCTCGTCGCCGTCGCCGTTGCGCACCAGGTGGTCCATGGCGCCCCGCATGCGCCATAGCCGCAACTTGACGTCGGCGTTGGCCAGCACCGGGGTCGCCTCCCAGGGCGAGCCCGCGACGCGGTCGAGCTTGGTGAGGTCGAAGGCGTGCGGGCGCAGCGGCCCGTCCCAGTCCACCCAGGCGGTGGGCGGGTGTTTTTGATACATGTGCGTGGCCGGCCCGGCGAAGCCTTCCTTGCCGAGCTCGCGCTCGTAGGTGCCTTCGGGCAGGTCCGCGTGGGCCTGGCGCGAGGCCAGCCCCTCCACCCGGGGGAAGGAAATCCAGTTCTTCATGCCTTGAGCACTCCTCTTTCGATCTGGTCCCGCTCGATGGCCTCGAACAGGGCCTGGAAGTTGCCCTCGCCGAACCCCTCGTTGCCCTTGCGCTGGATGATCTCGAAGAAGATCGGACCGATCACGGTGTCGGTGAAGATCTGCAGCAATAGCCCGCCGCCCTGCTCGGGCCCGCCGTCGATGAGGATCCGGTTCTTGCGCAGCCGCGCCATGTCCTCGCCGTGGCCGGGCAGGCGGCCGTCGAGCGCCTCGTAGTAGGCGTCGGGCACGTCTATGAACCTGACGCCGTTGGCGCCGAGCTTCGCGACGCTTTCGTAAATGTCGTCGCTCGCGAGCGCGATGTGCTGGATGCCCTCGCCCTTATACGCCGCGAGGTACTCCTCGATCTGCGACTTGTCGTCCCTGGATTCGTTGATGGGGATGCGGATCTTGCCGCAAGGGCTGACGATGGCCCGGCTCCTGAGGCCGGTGACCTTGCCCTCGATGTCGAAAAAGCGCTGCTCGCGGAAGTTGAACAGCCGCTCGTAGAACTCCGCCCACTGGTCCATGCGGCCGCGGTGGACGTTGTGGGTCAAATGGTCGATGCAGGCGAGCCCGGCGTCGCCGGCCCCGGCGCCGTCCTCGACGGGCACGAAGTCGACGTCGTAGATGGTGCGCTCGCCGTAACGGTCGACCAGGTAGATGAGACTGCCGCCGATGCCCTTGATCGCCGGAATATTGAGCTCCATCGGCCCGACATGGCCATGGAAGGCCTGCGCCCCCAGCTCCTGGGCCCGCTCATAGGCGGCGGCCCCGTCCTTGACCCGGAACGCCACCGCACAGACGCTGGGACCGTGCACCTGGGCGAAGGACCGCGCGAAGCTGTCGGGCTCGGCGTTGACGATGAAATTGACGCCGCCCTGTTGAAAGAGTGTTACGTCTTTCGAGCGGTGACGGGCCACGGCCTCGAAACCCATTTGGCGGAACAACGCGCCCAATGCCCTGGGGTCGGGGGCGGTGTACTCGACGAACTCGAAGCCGTCCGTCCCCATGGGGTTGGCGGCCTCGCTACGCGCCTTTGATGAAGCCATCGATCGATCTCCTGAAGCGCCGGCTCGGCGGCAGGCTTCCCGCGGGACGCGAAATCCGGGCGCAAGCCGCCATCCCGATTCGGCCCGAAGCCCGCGCGCGCCGGAACACGACGCTTGACGTTGGCCAAAGTTGCCGTCAATATAGTTTCAAATGAAACTAATTCCAAGCACAAAATGAGGGACAGCGGAGAAGCCCCCGGGCGGCTGGTGCTGGAGGATTTCCTGCCCTATCGGCTGTCGGTGTTGACGAACCGGGTGAGCCGCGCCATCGCCCGGCAGTACGGCGCGCGTTTCGGCCTGAGCATCCCGGAGTGGCGGGTGATGGCGGTGCTGGGCCGCTTCGCGCCGGCCTCGGCCAACGAGGTGTGCGAGCGCACCGCCATGGACAAGGTGCGGGTCTCTCGCGCGGTCTCGCGGCTCAAGCGATCGGGCCTGATCGACCACGCCACCGACGTCGAAGACCGCCGCCGCTCGGTCCTCCGCCTGAGCAGTGAGGGGTGGAGGATCTACCGCCGGATCGTGCCGTTCGCCCGCGCCCTCGAGGCGGAGCTCATCGCCGCCCTGACGCCGGCCGAGCGGACCGCGCTCGATAAGCTGCTCGCGAAGCTCCATGCCCGCGCGGAGGTCCTGGATGCCGGTTGAACCTGGATTTCGCTATGCCGCGACGGCTGGGGTCACCGCCGTACCCCCTATTCGAAGAACGCGAAGAACCGTTCCAGCACTTCGT
>CBESNX010000172.1:0-4070 GCA_965531025.1 uncultured bacterium | reverse complement strand
TCACCGGAGCCAGCGGCGGTGTTCGATCAACTCGTCGGTGAGTTCCATGAGCGCCGGCATGTCGGCCCCGCGCGCGCGCCATGTTTCCCGCCGGGTCGCGATCTCCTCGACGCGGCCCTGCCATTCCGGTCCGAACAGGCGCTCGATGTACTGGCGGATGCGCCGCGCAAGCCCCGGGCTCTTGCCGTTGGTGGAGACGGCGATCAGAAGATCGCCGCGGCGGGTGACGGAGGGGTGGTGAAAGTCGCACCAGGGCTTGCGGTCCTCGACATTCACCAGGATCCCCATCGACCGGGCCGTGGCCGCAAGGGCCGCGGCCTCGTTATCCGGCGCGTCGGCAATGACAAGCAGCTTCACCTCCACAAGCTCCGCCGCCCGAGGCATGCGGCGGACGAGCCGCGCGCCGGCGCGGCGCTCGAGTTCCTCGCTCGCCTCATCGGCAAAGACGAGAACGTTTCGCGCTCCGGCCGCGTCGAGCGAGCCCAAGCGGCGGGCCGCGGCCTTGCCGTTGCCGACCAGGGCGACCTTGACCCGCTCGAGATCGAGGACGATGGGATACATCGAACGGCTCCTTACGAACCCCGGATCATCTGCGCGACCGCGCCGCCGGAATCGCCGAGCTGCGACGGATCCAAGACGCCCTCGGCCACCGGCTTCTTCATCACCTCGGCCACCGAGTCGATCCAGAAGGCAAGCGCCTCGCGGTAGGCATCGACATCGCCGCCCGCCTCGGCCGCCTCGCGCGCCTCAAGGTAACGGTCGAGCGCGTCGGTGACATCCGAATCGCCGGCATACGAGCCACGGACGTCGGCCAGCGCCGTCTCCTCGGAATCCTCGTCCGATTCCGGAAGCCCGACCCGGATGCGCAGCCGCTGGAGGGCATAGCCGAATCCCTCGCGCGCATGCTCGAGCGCCCGCGCGGCCTGGTCGACGACGAGAGCCCGATCCATGTTGATCAGGCCGTCGTCCGCGAGGTCCTTCATGAGATTGTCGTCGGCGAAGCCCGAGGCGCACTCTCCCTTCCGGCCGGCGGGCGGCGAGAACTCCCAGTCCTCGCCGAAGTCGAAGAACAGGCCCTCGTCCTTGGGGTCGATCTCGGCTTCGATGGGCTTGACGAGGTCCCTGAGACCCTGCTTGCCGAGCCTGATCGCCCACTCGCGCACGGTTTCGCCATTGACCTTGGTGTCGGCGTAACCGTCCATGACGAGCGACAGCGCCTTCTTGGTGAGGCGGGCGGGAACCACGGGGCCGGTCAACCCCAGATGGCCGTTCACCCGCGCATCGCCGCCGAAGTAGATCTGGTAGTGCGGCGCGTTCTTGCCCTCGATCTTCTTGCCCATGCCGCGGAAACCGAAATCGGCGACATGATGCAGGCCGCAGCCGTTCTGGCAGCCCGATATCTTGACCGTCACGTTCCGTTTGGCGGCGTAATCGTGCAACTGATCGAGGATCTCCTTGCCGAAGTTCTGCGAGTTGGTGATGCCGATGCCGCAGGTGGAGGTGCCGGGGCAGGCGACCACGTCCGGCACGTCGCCCGGTTCGTCCTCGACCCCGAAGCCGAGCCCGCGCACCTCGGCGACGACCTCGTCCACCGTCGCCGGGTCGAGGCCGGTGATGGCGAAATTCTGGTCGCGGGTGGTGCGGAAGTCCTTGGCGCCATAGCGCTCGGCGAGGTCGGCCAGCGCCTCGAACTCCTCGGAGGTGAAGAGGCCGAGCGCCGGGTTGATGACGACGCAGGCCTTGCCGTCATGCTGCGCCACCACGCCGCCCGGGGATTGCGGCTCGGGCGCCTCGGTCGGCTCGCGCCACTCGAGGGGCTCCCACGGGCGCTGCGGCATGGCGCGCGCGCGTGCGAACTCGTCTTGGAAAAGCTCGCGGAACTTCTCTTCGCCGAAACGCTTGACCAGGAACTTGATGCGGGCCGCATTGCGGTTCTTGCGGTTCGAATAACGCTGGTGGACGCGCACCAGCGCCTCGACCACCGCCGGCAGTTCGTGCTCGGTGACGAAGTCCGCCACCTCGACGGCGCTGACGGGAATGCCGCCGGTGCCGCCGCCCGCGAACACCCTGAACCCGACCTTGCCGTTCTTCCGGGTGGCGATCAGGCCGAGATCGTGAATGTACGTCGAGGCGCAATCGGTCTCGCAGCCCGAGACCGTGGTCTTGAACTTGCGCGGCATATGCTGGACCAGGGGGTGGCGGATCCAGCTCCGCGCCAGGCGCTCGGCCACCTTGCCGGCGTCGACATGCTCGCGCGGGCAGACGCCCGACAACTGGCACGAGGTCATGTTGCGGAGCGAATTGCCGCAGGCCTCGCGGGAGGTGATCCCGCGGCTGTAAAGAAACTCGAGCACATCGGGCACGTCGTCGGGCGCGATGAAGTAAATCTGGATGTCCTGGCGCGTGGTGATGTGAATCTTCGCCCCGGCCCAGCGGCGGTTCACCTCGGCGACCACCCGCACCCATTCGATCGGCATGATGCCGCCCGGAATCTTGATCCGCAGCATGTGGACGTTGGGCTGCAGCTGGCCGTAAACGCCGAAGCGCAAGCGGAAAGGCTGCCACTTGCTGTTGTCCCACTCGCCGGACTTGAATTTCAGATAGGCCTGACGAAACTCCTCCGCGTCGGAGACGCGCGCCAGAGGCTCGGCCTCGGTCACCTTGGCCACCGCGCCGTTGCCGGGCGCCGGAGGCGGCATCTCGAAGGACACTTCAGTCATGGCTCTGCCCCAAAGTACCGAATTTTTCGTGGAATGTCGGTAAGCACGAATATACGCTGTGAATCGGGATTTTGTCAAGTTTAGTTGTGTGGAATATAATTAACTACATTATTTTAGTGTATAAGACACATTCGGTAATTTGTCCCGGGCCGCACCGACTTCGAATCGCTTGCGCTTGGCGCCTTTTGCGGCCCATATGATCGGCCGGTCTTTCCCCCTCCCGGATGGGCCGCTCGTCGCGACCCACGGCGCCTGGCTTAAACGCCGGGCGCACGGGGGTTGAGCCGGTTGACCGGTGAGGGTGGTCAACCGGTGAGCGCGGGCGGGTCGGCGCGCAAGTGCGGCCCATCCGGGAGGTGGAGAAGGAGATTGACGCAACCGGCACCGATGAGCGCCGCGCCATCGGCGAACAAGCTCAACCGGCGGATCGCGCTCTGGCTCTTAGCCTGCTGCGCCATGATCTTCGCCATGGTCGTGCTGGGCGGGGTCACGCGGCTCACCGGCTCGGGGCTTTCGATCGTCGAGTGGAAGCCGCTGCTCGGGATCGTGCCGCCGCTCAACGCAGGCGAATGGGAAGAGCTGTTTCGCAAATACCGGCAGTTCCCCGAATACCGATTGCTCAATCCCGGCATGACGTTGGCCGAATTCAAAACCATTTTCTGGATCGAATACGCCCATCGGCTGTGGGGCCGGCTCATCGGCCTGGTGTTTCTCGTGCCCTTCCTCTACTTCCTGGTCAAAGGGGCGCTGGGTAAGCGCCTTCGCCTTCACCTCGCGGTCATCCTCGTGCTCGGCGGGCTGCAAGGGCTGCTGGGCTGGTACATGGTCAAAAGCGGGCTCGACGCGGACCCCGCCGTCAGCCAGTACCGCCTGGTGGCGCATCTCGCGAGCGCGTTTGTGATTTACGGCTACATCCTGTGGGTCGCGCTCGGCCTGCTTGCGCCCCGCCGCGGGCCGGACCCGGCCATTCGGGGTTTGCGGCGCTTCGCGCTCGTTATCGGCGCCGTGACCTTTCTCACGGTGCTTTCGGGCGGGTTCGTGGCAGGCCTCGACGCCGGGCTCGCCTACAACACCTTTCCCCTCATGGACGGGCGGCTCGCGCCGGCGGAGATTTTCATGCTCCGCCCGCTGGTTTTGAACTTCTTCGCCAACGTCGCCACCGTGCAGTTCGACCACCGCTGGCTCGCAACGATTCTGGTGGTTCTGGTTCTTTTGCTGTGGCTGAAATCGTGGTCCGTGGATCTGCCGGCCCGCACACGGGCCGCCTTTCACCTGTTGCTCGCCGTCGCCTTCCTCCAGGCGGGCCTCGGCATCGCCACCCTCGTTCTCGTCGTTCCCGTATCCTTCGCC
>CBESNX010000171.1:0-4099 GCA_965531025.1 uncultured bacterium | reverse complement strand
ACCTTGGTTTTCGTCCGAGGGTCTCGAGGCGGGCGCCGGCAAGCGACCTCGCTCGAAAGACATCGTGCCGATTACGGCGCCGGCCGCTCGCCGCGTCGAACCGGTGGTGGGATGGCGTGGGGGATCGGGGCCCGTGGGCCGCGCCGGCGCTCCCACGGCCGCCCCGACAAGTGCTCAGGCGATGGAGCGGGCGGGTTGACCTGACGTCACGAATCGGGCGGAGCGGGGTGCCTTGCGTCGTGCGCGCCGCCGTCCATCGGCGGGCTGACGAGCGAACGCTGGAGGATCAGTTGGCCCCGGCGGCGGGCTTCACGGGCTCGTTCGAAAGCCGCCCCGGGTCGGGGAGCGTGCGGGCCGAAAGCCGCGGCGGCGGCTTAACCGTTCCGTAACCATTATTGCACATAGATAGACCGAATCTGTGCTATCTTCATCCTGATCCCGCGTCGCGCAGGGGCCCTTAACCGGCGACGGCGCCTGGCCCGTACGCGGCAGGTGAATGACCCACCGAGGAACCCCAGGAGCCCGAGGCCATGGCTTACCAATTCCCCACCGCTCCCAAAACGATTGCCGACACAGGAATTGGGTTCAACCTGCTTCTCACCTTGATGCTCAAGTCCATGTACGTATCCGGACTTGCGACCCCTTCGGAGTTAACCAAAGAACTTAGATTACCCCGTGCAATAATAGATTCCCTGCTCGACGAGGCGCGCGAGATGGCCCTGGTCGACGTCCTTGGCTCGCTCGGCGAAAGCCCGCTGTCGGAGTTGAGATACGCCCTGACAGGCAAGGGACGGGATTGGGCGCTCGACGGGTTGCAGCAATCCCAATATGTGGGTCCCGCGCCTATCACGTTAATCGACTATAGCGCCGAGGTTGAAAAGCAGCGTGTCGTTAATGAACGCATCAATAAGGACGCGCTATTGCAAAGCTTTTCCGATCTGGTTCTGCCGCAGGAGCTCGTCGAACGACTGGGGCCGGCGGTAAATTCCGGCCGGTCCATCCTTCTTTACGGTCCGCCGGGCAACGGCAAGACGTGCGTTGCCGAAGCAATCGGCAGCGTTTTCGAGCAGACGATCCACGTACCGTATTGTATGGAGGTCGACGGTCAAATTATCAAGATATTCGATTCAACGGTTCACAGAGAGGTCGCCCCGCCCGCCGAATCGGCGGCGTCCGACGACGATACCCAGCTACGCCAGAAGCAGGAAACCGACCAACGTTGGATTCGCTGCCGTCGACCGGTGGTGTGCACCGGCGGCGAGCTGACATTGGAGATGCTCGATTTGAGCTTCAACCCGTTCTCCAAATTCTACGAAGCGCCGATGCAGCTGAAGGCCACCGGCGGCGTGTTCATCATAGATGACTTCGGCCGGCAACTGGTCAACCCCCAAGACGTTCTGAACCGGTGGATTATCCCTTTGGAACGGGGAGTCGATTATCTGACCCTCCACACCGGAAAGAAGTTCGCGGTGCCATTCGACGAACTGGTGATGTTTTCCACGAATTTTCCGCCACGAGAACTAACGGACACGGGAGCGCTGCGCAGGATTTATTACAAAATAGAAGTTGGGCCGCCAACGAAAGACGACTATGAGACGATCTTCGAGAACGAATGCAAGTCGCACGGAATGGAGCTTCCGGACGATATATTAACGTTCCTGTCCGAGGAATTTTACGCGGACGGGAAGAATCCCCTCGCCCGTTATCACCCCAGATTCATTGTCGAGCAAGCAGTTGCCATTTGTGAATACAACGGTCAGCCGCTGCGCCTCGACCGGGCCCTCGTGACGAACGTCCTGCGGAACCTTTACGCCAAGTAAAGGGCGCGGAACAGTGCCTTGCGGCTGGTTGGGCCCGGCCCATAATCCGACCGCCTCTGCATGAGGCTCGGCGCCGGGTCGCCGGCGCGGCCCTCGGTACATCACCCGGCACGGCGCAAGACGGGGCGCCCGTCGCAAACGGACATACCGTCGAGCTCGAGCGTCCGGTGCGCTTGGGGCGCGCTCCTCCCGACGCGGACGCGCCACGGGTTGACCGCCGAGCCCGCCCCGGCGCCCCCTTGGCGCCGGCCTCCTGACTGTGACCGGCGGCGCCACGCGCTCAGGGTACGCGCTCGCCGCCCTTCGCGGGCGTGGCTCGCCGCATTCATTCGGCCCGGCGGTGCCCGAACCGTACGGCCATGCCTCAAGCAGCCGCGGCGAGGATTGGCAGTTGAGGGCCGACAAAAACGGCGCCGGCTCCGATCGCCATCGCGTAGGGAACGCTCTCGCCGAGTCTGAGCACCGGCGGCAAGACGGCCCGGGAAGAGGCGGGCCGATACATCCGGTGGAGCAGGCCACGAAGCCCCAGCAACAAGAGCGCGAGAACACCACCGCAGAGCGCTACGGCAAGAAGATAAAGCGGCAGCAGGTCCCACCCGACCCACAAAGCGACCGCCGCGAGCAACTTGACATCTCCGCCGCCCAAAACACGAAACCGATACGCGAGGGCGCCTATGCCGAAAACAAGAATGCCGGCACCAACGTGACCGATCAATTCGATGTCATCTTGCCGCAGGACCGCGACGGCCAGGAACAGAAGGGATAAAGCGATCGGAATGAAGTTTGGGACGACGAATTTCCAGAAGTCATAAAAAGCCGCCGCCCCAATCAGTGCGAAAAATGCGCCGCCGACGAATATCCCTTCCACGCGCACCTACCCGAGGCTCTTTCCACACTCGATCAAAGATTACGGAACACCACGCCTTTTCATTGCGCGACAGAGACGTTCCGGTCTTTCTTGTTCTTTCTGTTCTTGACGTCCCGCAGATTCCTCGAAGCCGTTTCATTGAACGCCGGACTGGCCTCCATGGCACGGACCAGATAAGCCTCCGCCGCGACAAGGTCGCCGCGCAACATGGCGATGTAACCTATGTCATTCAGAACGGTCGGCAGTTCTTTGTGCCCGGCCCCGCGCGCCGCTTCCTCGTATCTTCCCTGCCAGGCAAGGGCGACGCGCAGGTTGGTTCGCGCCACACGCAAGCCCGGTTGGAGTTTCAATGCGGCGGTGAATTCCGACGCAGCTTCGGAATACTTCCGCTGAATCAACAGGGAATATCCAAGGTTGTTGTGGACCACCGCCGAGTCGGGCTCCGCCTCCAGGGCCTTCGCATAGCTTTCGCGTGCCTCGTCCCAACGGCGCTGCGAATCGTAGAATAGCCCGAGGGCGTTCCAAGCCCGCCACAGGGTTGGATCCTCTTTGACCGCCTCCTGCAGAACCTTGTGGCCCGCTTCGAGCTTGCGCTCTTTCAGCAGGGTGATGCCCCAGCCCTGCAGCGCCTTTGCTCGTACATCGGCCGAGGATGCGACCTCCTTGAACGTGGCGGAAGCGAAAGCCGTCCGGCCTGTCGCCAGATAGATCTCGGCAAGGATCAATCTTGCCCGGGCGTTGTTGGGATCCTTCTTCAGCGCCCGCCCGATGAGGATGGTGGCGTCTTCGAAAAGCCCTTGGGCAAGCGCCTTGTCCGCCTCTTCGAGGACAACCGACAGCGGCGCCCCGCTTGCCGGCTTGGGCGGGAGCTGGAGCGGTTCGCCGGCGGGAGACTGACAGGCCGCGACCGCCGTCAGCAGAACCGTCAGCAATGCGAACGACTTAAGTCGCGATAACCTGTTTCGCCGAGGCATAGTACGGGTCCCTTCCAAAAATCGAGATGAGCCTGCGGTCGAAATCAAGCAGATCGCCGCCGAGTTTGAGCCTTACATCGGCGCGCTGGTTTTCTATCGCCTCGATCCTGACCCTGATCGGCAGCAGCCTTGCCAGCATCTCCGCCTGCTCTCGAAATCCCTTACGGTGGAAAATGACGGATACCATGTTGCTGAAGTGCTTCGCGTTCGTCAACCACCGGACGTTGGCCCCGCGGGAAGTCAGAAACGCGCGCGACCGGGCCGCCATCCACCGGCGCCCGGCGCCATTCGAGACCTCGATTCGCGCCTCCCGGAGTTCGGAGCCGTGGTAAGCCGTGCTCAATTTCACGAGACGGGCGAGCGCGTTTGGCCGGACATCGGGAGCGCTTCTGATCTCCTTCCAACTCGCCGGCACAGCCCGGCGGGGCGCGACGGGC
>CBESNX010000170.1:0-4105 GCA_965531025.1 uncultured bacterium | reverse complement strand
AAAACCGATTCGCCTCCATCAAATTGATTCAATTTGGTCGGATAGCGCTCTAGTCCCGACGTCCCCGCGCCCCGGCGAGGGGGCGCCCCGGCCGGGCGGCCAGGTCGGGAAGCTGGTAATTTTCTCGAACGCAAAATTCGCGCCTTTTGATTTCCATTAAGGAAAAATCTTTTGATTTCCATTAAGGAAAAACGAAGAACTGTCGTGCGAGGGGAGAGACACATGCTATAGTGGTGCAAGTGGTGCGGCTATACTTCGACTCGAAGTCACGGATGGGCCGATTGCGGAGCGCAGGATAGGGTCGTCATGGACGGTTCAAGGATACAACGCAGATCGCGAGCGCCGGCATGGGGCCGGGTTGCGGTGGTTTCGCTCGCCCTTCTCTCCGGGGGTTGCGCGCAATCCGATGTTCGCGAAGGCGCCGTCTTGAGCGGCAATTCCGCGGCCGCGATGTCCGGCAAACCGGCGTCCACGGCGCCCCTGAAGGTTGAGGTCTCTCATTCCTCATCTTCCTCATCTTCGCCCTTCGGCGATTACCTCGCCGGTCGCCATGCCAGGAACGTGCACGACATGGGTGCGGCGGCGGATATGTTCTCCCGGACTCTGGCCCACGATCCCGCCAACCCGAACCTGTTGCGCCGCACTTTTTACCTGATGGCCGTCGAGGGCCGCATGGACGAGGCGATGGATCTCGCCCGGCGGCTCGTCGAGGCGCGGCCCGATGCCCCGATCGCCGGGATCGCCCTGGCGGTGGAAGAGGCGAAGGCGGGCGATTTCCCGGCCGCCGAGGAACGGCTTCGGGCGTTGCCGGGCAACGGATTCAACAGCTTCATCGCCCCGATGTTGCTGGCCTGGGCTCTGGCCGGCCAGGACAAGCCGGACGAAGCGGTGGAGGCGCTGAAGCCACTGGCCGGGAAAGGCGGGATCAAGCTGTTTCTCGACTTTCACACCGCCCTGATTCGCGACTTGGCCGGCGATCTGAAGGCGGCCGAGGCCGCCTATGGCAAGGCGGCGCCGGACGATGCGGCGAGCTATGTGCGCATCATCGAGGGCATCGGCAGGTTCTATGAGCGCATCGGCGAGGTCGACAAGGCCAGGGCGCTTTATACGCAATACGAGGCGAAGCATCCCGATACCACGCTGATGGCTCCGGGGTTGCGGCGCATCGGTGCGGGCGGGCGCCCCGAACGAATGGTGGGCTCGGCGCGCGACGGCATGGCCGAAGCCCTGTTCAACCTGGCGAGCCTGTTGCAACGGGAGAACGTGAGAGAGCTCGGCCTCATCCTGGCGCGGTTGAGCCTGCATCTTCGGCCCCGCCTGCCCATCGTCCAGCTTCTCATCGCCGAAATTTTGGAGTCCCAGGGGCGCAAGGAGGATGCCCTCGAGGCCTATGACAGCGTTGATTTCGCCTCGCCGCTCAGCTGGTCGGCGCGCCTGCGCGCGGCCTTGCTCCTCGATGACCTGGACAGGACGGAGGCGGCGGTTTCCCGCCTGCGCGCCATGGCGGACGAACGGAAGGCCCGCGCCGACGCCTTGATCACCGTTGGCGATATCCTTCGCGCCGAGGAGCGTTACGCCGACGCGGTCGAGGCCTACGACCAGGCGGTCGGCCGCATTCCCAAGCTCGAGAAGCGTCACTGGTCCCTGCTCTATTCCCGGGGCATCGCCTTTGAGCGGACCAAGCAGTGGACCCGCGCCGAGGCCGATTTTCTCCGCGCCCTCGAGTTCGAACCCGATCAGCCCTATGTGCTGAACTATCTCGGCTACTCCTGGACCGAGCGGGGTGTGAACCTCGAAAAGGCCTTCGAGATGATCGGCAAGGCGGTCAAGCAGCGCCCCAATGACGGCTATATCGTGGACAGCATGGGGTGGGTCCTGTACCAGATGGGCAAATTCGCAGGCGCCGTCACCCACCTCGAGCGGGCCGTCGAGCTGCGCCCTCAGGACCCCACGATCAACGATCATCTCGGCGATAGCTACTGGAGAGTCGGCCGCCAGACCGAGGCCCGGTTCCAATGGCGCCGGGCCCTGTCCCTGAAACCCGAACCCGCGGCCATCGCGCTTATCGAGACCAAGCTGAAAGACGGCCTTGCGGACGGCAAGGCGGAGCGCAAGGCGGCTGGACAGGGGGCGCCCGGGCGCGGCGGTTGACGCAAAGGAGGACGAGCGCGCTTAAGACCGGGCGGATCTCCGCCCCCGCCCCGGCCAAGCTCAACCTCTACCTTCACGTGATCGGCCGGCGGGCCGACGGCTATCACCTGCTCGATTCGCTCGTTGCCTTCGCGAGCCTTCACGACACCGTAATGGTGCGGGCGTCCGGGCGGCTGACGCTGGACGTTGGCGGACCGTTCGCGGCCGATCTCGAGGGTGCGCCGGACAATCTGGTCCTCAAGGCGGCGCGCCTTCTCGCCGAGGCCGCGGGGCGCGAGGCCAAGGCCGAGATCGCTCTCAGCAAGAACCTGCCCGTGGCGGCGGGCCTCGGCGGCGGTTCGGCCGACGCCGCGGCCGCCTTGCGCGCCTTGTGCGAGCTCTGGCGGCTGCCTGCGAGGGGGCCGGAATTGGCGGACATCGCGCTCAGGATCGGCGCCGACGTGCCGGTTTGCCTGGCGAGCCGGCCGGCCTTCGTCGGCGGCGTCGGCGCATCACTTGCGCCCGCGCCTGCGCTGCCCCCGGTTTGCGTCGTGCTCGCGAACCCCGGCAGGGCGCTGGCGACGGGAGAGGTGTTCGCGGCCCATGACGGCCGCTGCGGCCCGCCGGGACGATTCACGGACGCGCCGGGACGGTTTACGGAATCGCCCGCGGACGCGAGCGGGCTCGCCTCGGTGCTGAAGGCCCGCCGCAATGACTTGGGCGAGGCGGCCCGGGGCATCGTGCCCGAGATCGGCGCGGTCATCGAGGCGTTGTCCGAGGCGCCGGGGTGCCGCATGGCCCGGATGTCGGGGAGCGGGGCGAGTTGCTTCGGCCTGTTCGCCGATGCCTCCGCCGCCGGGGAAGCGAGGCGCGCGCTCGCGGCGCGCCATCCGGACTGGTGGGTGGAGACGGGGGCGCTGATCAACGACCTTGGCGATCTGAAGGCGCCGGGTTAGGACGCCTTCGCCCCGCGCCGCCGCAAAAGGGCGCCCGGCGGTTGCCGCCACGACCCATCGCGGCGGGACCGGAGATGGATGCCGGCGAACGCCGATCCCACCCAAGTTCTTGTTGCGGGCGTTGTTGCGGAGGCAGGGTCTTTGCGCGTATCTTGCGGCCCGGCATCCGTTGGGGCGTAGCCAAGTGGTAAGGCATCGGGTTTTGGTCCCGTGACCGCAGGTTCGAATCCTGCCGCCCCAGCCACCAAAAAACCGCCCTTGCGGCGGGCATTTTGCGGCTTGCGGCGCGCGCGTTCGAACCTCGTGAGCCCTCCACGCGCGAACCAAGGGTTCGACGGCCAGCGGCGGCACTGACGGTGCCGCGACGCCGGCGCAACGCAGCGGAGCGGAGAAAATCCTGCCGCCCCGGCCACCCCAAGGACGATCCCGACAGGGCTCCGTTGCAATCGCCTGCGGGTAAGCCGGATTGAGCCTTTCGAGACCAAGCAGCAATGTCGGCAAGTCCAAAGATCGGCGTGTTTGGCGCGCTCCTTAGGGCGGTCGGTCAGTTACGTGACCCCGCCACCCGGCGCATTGTCTGGATCGGCCTGGGCGTTGCCGTCGCCATCTTCGCGGGCCTGTGGACGGCCGTCGGGTACCTGCTCGACAACACGACCCTGTTCCAATGGGGGTGGCTGGAAACGGTCGTCGACATGCTGGGCTGGGCCGCGACGCTCGTGCTCACGTGGCTCCTGTTTCCGGCAGTGTACGGCGGCGTCGGGAGCCTCCTGTTGGACGGTGTCGCCCGCGCCGTCGAGGCCCGTCACTATCCCCATTTGCCGGAGGCGTCCGGCGCGACCCTGGCCGGGAACCTGCTGTCCGCGGCCAGGTTCCTGGGCGTCATGGTCGGCTTCAACTTGTTTCTGCTGATTTTCCTGGCTGTGCCGCCGGTATTCCCTTTCGTCTACTACGCCGTGAACGGCTATCTCTTGAGCCGGGAGTACTTCGAGCTGGTTGCGTTGCGCCGGCTCGGCGTGGCC